>NZ_JFWX01000027.1:0-53399 GCF_000588095.1 Acinetobacter sp. 1130196
ACTCACCCTTGGGTAATGCTCGTATCGTTGAATAAATCGTTGTATGGCTTACATTCATTGTTTGATCCAAATCAGGAAATGTCTTTAAACGCTTTGCTATTTGCTGAGGAGACCATAAACAACGGATCGCTTCAACAATAAATTTCCAGAGGATTGAATCGATTTTGAGTTTTCTGTGACCACGTCTACGTCTAGCGAAGGTGTTATCAGAAGCATATCGAGCTTGATAAACGTCATTGATGCTATTTCTTTTAAGCTCACGATAGATCGTACTAGGATGTCTTTTAATGAGTTCAGCAAATTTTCTGGCTGAAAAGCCTTCTTTTCTTGACTCAAGCATTAATGCAGTACGATCTTCAAAGTTAAGATGATGGTATGACAATTTTATATACTCCATAAACCCTTTAAATTAATTAGGTGGTTTATGTCGCACTTCAAGTTTTACTCTGCCTTGCAATAACGACTTTCGCAAGAGGTCTATTTATACTAAAACAGTTATTCTATTTTTTAATTTGAGTATGTGATATTTTAAGATATGGACGATTGGCAATGTAAGTATTGTAATGGTTACATTATGGTTAATCATTCAAATATAGAGGTAGGGGAAAAAGTTTACTTTTTGGTATATAAATTTGATGCAAAAAATGAAAGAAAAAAGCTATATAAAAAAGAAACAGTGATTGCACGCTGTGATAATATTTTACATATTGAATCGAGAAAAAAGACATATAAAATAGAAGAAGCTAAAGTCTATCCACTCGGCGCACCTATGCCATTTGTTTACAATATGTTTTGGGTTTGTGGCTGTGAAAATAGACCATAGTATTTTGTTTTATATGGCCTGACCTGAAGTATTAATTTAAACAAGTTGATTGTTTTTTGTTCATTTTTGGATATATATTCTTAATTCATTCTAGTAGTTTAAAATTTAGATAAATATTCTAAATGCTTGAACTGTTAAAATTAAATTTCTTATTTGACAAAATTTAAGCATCCTTTTATAAAACCTCAACTAAAGTTGTGATTAATAGAAATGACTGAAACGAATCAAAGCCGTTTGTTGACTGTAGGTGAAGTTGCAAAACGCAGTGGTGTTGCAGTTTCAACGCTTCATTTTTACGAGTCTAAAGGTTTAATTAAAAGTATAAGAACCAATGGTAATCAACGTCGTTTTACTTTAGTGGTGTTGCGTTACATTGCGATCATTAAAATTGCCCAAAAAGTTGGGATTCCCTTAGATGAAATTAAACAAGCTTTAAGTAAGTATCCGATGGGATCTAAATTAACTGCACAGCAATGGAAAGAGTTATCTCTTGATTGGCGGAAAAGTTTGGATGATCGTATTCAAAAACTTACGCGACTTAGAGATGAAATGGATTGGTGTATAGGTTGTGGGTGCTTGTCATTAGAGCAATGTCCACTAAGAAATCCAAATGATGTATTGGGACAAGAAGGTGTTGGGGCACGTATTTTAGAAAGATCATAGCGCATAAATTTGTTGATTGATTCTATTGCTAATAATGTACCGCTTGGAATAATTAATTATTTTGTAAGTTACTCTCTATGAAGGTTTTTTATTGTAAACAGTTTATATAAAACATGAATTTTTTTGATATCTTTATTTTTTTTAGTAAGAAGTAAAATTTATGAAAAAAACTATCTTTCTTGGATTAGCGCTTGTTTCGTTAACGGCTTGTTCAGCAGTACAGCATAAAGAATTAACTCCACCAAAAATTGGTTCACCAAATCCGGCAAGTCAATATTGTGTTGAACAAGGCGGAAAATTAGAAATTAGAAATGAAACAAATGGTCAGGTTGGATATTGTCATCTGCCAAATGGTCAAGTGGTCGAAGAGTGGAAGTTATTCCGTGATAACCAAGCTAACTGCGTAGCAGAAGAAGCTCAAAAATTAGTAGGGCAATCTGGCTTAACTGATGACCAAATTAAGCAAAAAACGAAGTCAGAAATTGTACGTAAAGTAGCTCCTGGTCAGCCAATGACGATGGATTACCGTTCAAACCGAGTAACTGTTACTATTGATCCAGCAACTCAAAAAATTACCAACGCGAACTGCGGTTAATTTTTTAACTAAAAATTGATAGAAGACTGAATAAGAAAGCCTGTCAAAAGATGGGCTTTTATTTTTTTAGTTTAAGAAGAATGGAAGAGAGGATATTGTTTTTCGCTATGCTTATGAACCTGATATAGCAGTTTTTATCTATTACGAAAAAAAGCCCCTAGCGGACTAGAGGCAGAAAAACTTCAGATGCAGGTAACAGGTGAATTATGCATCTGAGTTAAGTAGGTTGTATCAAACCATGTAAAGCACTTTACCAGTAAAAATGAGTAAAAATATGGAAGTGCGACTAATGGCTAATATGTGCTGTTTGTTATTTATACAAATTGATGTACTAAATTAATTTAAGAATTTTTCAAAACGTCTACGACAAAATTAAAAGCTTCAAAATCTGTGATTGTGTAGCAATTAGTTTAGAGAGAAGATTCAACCGTTGTCTTTTTATGCGACTACCCAATAGTTATTCGTGATTTGTACTTGGCTTAATGATAATTTTAGAGCTATCCGAAAGGACACAATAATGACGAACATACGAATAATAATGAATCGAAGGTAGGACTACGTGTTTATTAGTGTATTTGATCTTTTTAAAATTGGCATCGGCCCATCTAGCTCCCATACAGTTGGACCAATGCGTGCGGCATACAGTTTTGTGGATGATTTATTGAAGCAAAACGATTTACAAGCAACAGCTAGAGTTCAGGTGAAGTTATACGGTTCGCTGTCGGCAACCGGTGTCGGTCATGCGACAGATAAGGCTGTTCTGTTAGGTTTAATGGGTTTTGACCCTGAACATATCGATACCCAAGTAAGTACAAGCTTGATTGAAGATGTTCTTGAAAATAAAACAATCCAGCTTAATCGGCAAAAGAGTATTTCTTTTGACTATAAGCATGATGTGCTTTTTTTAGATGAATCTTTGCCTTATCACCCCAATGCAATGGAATTGATTGCGTATAACGAGGCTCAAGAAATTTTATATGCAGAAACTTACTATTCAGTAGGTGGTGGCTTTATTGTTAGCCAAAGACAATTAACACATACCCAAACTGAAACTAACGATGTTAAGGTTCCATATCCATTTCACAGTGCGGCTGAACTTTTAAACTTATGTAAGACTCATCATTTATCAGTGAGCGAGTTAATGCTTGAAAATGAAAAAAGCTGGCGTAGTGAAACTGAGATTCGCAGCAAGATTATGGAAATCTGGAAAGTGATGCAGCAGTGCATTCACAACGGATTAATTAATGAAGGAATATTACCGGGCGGATTAAACGTAAAACGTCGGGCCAAGAAAATTCACGATAAGTTATTAAATAAGAAAAACTCAAACCTGATTGTGACGACTTTTCATGCGATGGAATGGGTCAATTTATTTGCCTTAGCGGTAAATGAAGAAAATGCTGCTGGCGGTCGAGTAGTGACGGCACCTACAAATGGGGCCGCAGGAATTATTCCGGCAGTTTTATATTACTACGTGACTTTCTCTAAAGACTTTTCCGAAGATAAAGTGGTTCGTTTCTTTTTAAGTGCGGCAGCCGTTGGCATTTTATGTAAACTCAATGCTTCTATTTCTGGTGCAGAAGTAGGGTGTCAGGGCGAAGTCGGCTCGGCGTGTGCGATGGCTTCGGCAGGGTTAGCCGAGATTTTAGGTGCATCACCTGAGCAAGTGGAACATGCGGCTGAAATTGGGCTTGAACATAACTTGGGTTTAACGTGTGACCCGATTGGTGGTTTGGTTCAGGTGCCTTGCATTGAACGAAATGCAATTGCAGCTGTAAAAGCCATTAATGCAGCCCAAATGGCACTTCATGATGATGATGATGAACACTTTGTCACCCTAGATAAAGTGATTCAGACCATGAAAGAAACAGGCAAAGATATGTCTGAGAAATATAAAGAGACTTCAAAAGGTGGCCTCGCTGTTAACGCCATTGAGTGCTAAAAAAATGAGATGGGGACGAGGTGACCCCATCTCATTTTAAACATTAAGCCTCGCGAGCAACTAAAGTTAAAATGTCGTAAGTTGCGACAAGTTCACCGCGTTGGTTTTTGACTTTAATATCCCATACCACAACACCATGCGCAGGCTGAGAAGGGTCTTTTTGTGGTTTAGGTGTTTTTTGTTTACAGGTGAGTTCAACCTGAATCGAGTCACCAATTTTAACCGGTTCAACAAAACGTAAGTTGTCCATACCATAATTGGCAATCACAGGACCTTGTGCTGCATCTACAAATAGACCTGCTGCAGCAGACACAATGAAGTAACCATGTGCAACGCGTTCACCAAAGAAAGACTCCGCCGCTGCGATTTTATCAGTATGTGCATAGAAGTAGTCACCGCTTAAACACGCGAAATTGACAATATCTGCTTCGGTGACTGTACGGCGCGCTGTTAATAAACGTTCACCAATCACTAATTCATCAAAAGACTTTTTAAATGGATGTACGCGGTCTTCGTTAACTTTCGAGCCAGCAGTCCATGAGTGAGTAATTTGCGTCAAACTGTTTGGAGAACCCTGAATTGCAGTGCGCTGCATATAGTGTTTAACTGCACGAATACCACCTAATTCTTCACCGCCACCTGCACGGCCAGGGCCACCGTGTACTAAATGTGGAAGTGGTGAACCATGTCCTGTACTTTCTTTTGCAGACTCTGAATCGAGTACATGCACACGGCCATGCCAAGGCGCGATTTTTTGAATAATCTGCTCAATATTCTCATCATTATTTTTAACGACAGAAGCCACTAGGCTACCTTCACCACGTGAAACAAGATCAGCTAGTTCTTCAATGTTTTGATATGGCATGAGTGTACATACCGGACCGAACGCTTCCGTGGTATGAACATTCGTCGCTTGTAAAGGCTGTTCGCAAAGCAATAAAGTTGGAGCGAAAAAAGCACCTTTTTCAGGATGATCTGCATTAAATGTAAAGCTATCGTTGCCACCAAAAACAATTTTTGCGTCTTTGCTGAGTTCGGCAACTTTTTCTGCAACGTCATGTTTTTGTTTAATGCTCGCTAAAGCACCCATGGTGGTTTCTTCTTTTTGAGGGTCGCCCACCACAACTTTAGCAAGTTTGGCAGTCAGCTTCTCTTGTACAGTCGCTAACAAATTTTCAGGAACAAATGCACGACGAATCGCAGTACATTTTTGACCTGCTTTGGTGGTCATTTCACGAAAGACTTCACGCACAAATAAATCGATAGTTTCTTCATTTGCCTCAGGGCTTAAAATTGCACTGTTTACCGAGTCGGCTTCCATGCTAAATGGAATTGAATATTTATTGAGGTGAGGGTGATTACGTAATTTTTGGCCTGTGTAAGCCGAACCTGTAAACGTAACGCAGTCTTGTGGGCCTAACTGTTCTAACAGGTCATAAGTCTGACCGCAAATGAGTTGTAGCGAACCTTTTGGTAATACATGTGCTTCTTCAATCGCTTTTACAACTGCTTGAGTTAATTGGGCACCGTCGGTTGCAGGCTTAACAATACATGGAACACCAGCAAGTAACGTCGGTGCAATCTTTTCAAGCATTCCCCAAATTGGAAAGTTAAATGCGTTGATGTGAACGGCAACACCTGCTTTAGGACTTAAAATGTGCTTAGCACCGAAAGTTCCATTTTTAGATAATTGAATCCAGCTGTCTTCGGTAATAATTTTTTCGTCATTGAGTTCACGACGAACCAGACTTGAATAAGCAAATAATGTCTGGATACCGCCTTCAATATCAATCCACGCATCTTTACGAGTTGCGCCTGTTGCATACGCAAGTTTGTAAAACTCTTCCTTACGTTCAAGTAAATATTGGGCAATTTGTTTTAAAGCATTAGCGCGTTGATGAAACGTCCAGTTAGCCAGTTCTGAACCATTCTGTTTGGCATACTGAACAACACGTTTCATATCTATGCCATGACTACTTACGGCATAAATCGATTCACCTGTAATGGCATGATAAACGGTACGTAATTCTTCGTCAGACGAATGCCATGTTCCATAGACATAAGAAGCAAGATGAGGCAGTTGATGCTCAGACTGCTGAAAATCTGTGTCAGTTGAGGTTCCTTCTAGGTGTGCTTGTTCAAGCATGACCAAACTCCTTTTTTATTTGATACATCAATTATAAAAATTGCAAAAATATGATTCATAATTTCAGATTAATTTGTATAAAAGTCAACTTTATTTTGATTTTTAAAAGTAAAAAAGTTTTTTACATTTAACTTAATTTTATTAATTTCAATAGTTTGAATTGTTTTATTGTTGTGAATTTAATTTGATACTAAAAAATTAGTTGACTTTGTTTTTTGTGTATCGAAAAATAGATTTAAGGGTGATACCTACAGGGAATGAAAGAATGGAAAACAATTACCAGAAATTTGAACAAAATATTGCCAATGAAATTACGATCGAGGCTAAGGATCAAATGCCTGATGCCTACCGCAAAACATTGATTCGTCAAATCGGGCAACATGGCCATTCTGAAATTGTAGGTATGTTGCCTGAAGGAAACTGGATTACGCGTGCGCCGACTTTAAAACGTAAAGCGGTTTTGCTCGCGAAAGTACAAGATGAAGCGGGTCATGGTTTATATCTGTATAGCGCGGCAGAAACCTTAGGTGCTGACCGTGATGACATGATGGAAAAGTTGATTAATGGGAAAATGAAATACTCATCAATCTTTAACTATCCAACTTTGACTTGGGCAGATGTCGCTGCAATTGGTTGGCTTGTCGATGGGGCAGCCATTGTGAACCAGGTTGCGCTTTGCCGTACTTCGTATGGGCCATATGCACGTGCGATGGTACGTATTTGTAAAGAAGAAAGTTTCCACCAACGCCAAGGTTTTGAAGCCATGATGGCTTTGGCAAACGGTACACCGGAACAAAAACAGATGGCACAAGATGCGGTAAATCGTTATTGGTGGCCAGCACTCATGATGTTTGGTCCAAGTGATGAACACTCTCCAAACAGCGCACAAAGCATGGCGTGGAAAATCAAACGTTTTAGTAACGATGAGTTACGTCAAAAGTTTGTCGATAACACCGTACCACAAGTGTTGCAACTTGGCTTGGAAGTACCAGACCCAGATTTAAAGTTCAATGAAGAAACTGGTCACTACGAGTTTGGCGAGATTGACTGGCATGAATTTAATGAAGTGATTGCCGGACGTGGACCATGTAATCACGAGCGTATCGAAGCACGCCGTAAAGCATGGGAAAACGGCAAATGGGTTCGTGATGCAGCAGTGGTCTATGCGAAAAAACAGCAGCTTGAAGCGAACAAAGTGGCTTAACAAGATTTATGGAAAAATTTGAGGAAATAAAAATGGAAGATAAAAACAACTGGTCGCTCTACGAAGTATTTGTACGTAGTAAACAAGGCTTAAGCCACCGTCATGTAGGCAGCTTAAGAGCACCTGATGATGAAATCGCACTACAGCATGCCCGTGATGTTTACACGCGCCGTAATGAAGGAATTAGCATTTGGGTGGTTCGTTCAGAACTGATTAAGTCATCACAGCCAGATGAAAAAGCTGAATTTTTCGATCCTTCTTTAGACAAGGTTTATCGTCATCCGACTTTTTACCATATCCCAGACGGCATTGAGCACATGTAAGGGGAATGGCAAATGAATCATTCAGTTTTATCTAAATTCTTATTACATATTGGTGATAGTCAACTGGTTTTATCTCAGCGTTTGGCTGAATGGTGCGGGCATGCACCTGAGCTAGAAATTGATATTGCCTTAGCAAATATCGGCTTGGACTTATTGGGTCAGGCAAGAAACTTTCTGACTTTGGCTGGTCAATACGATGAAGCTAAACGTGATGAAGACCAACTTGCGTATTTCCGTACTGAACGTGAGTTTTTAAACCTATTGTTGTGTGAACAACCGAATGGCGATTTTGCTCAAACGATTGTGCGCCAGTGGTTGATGGACCATTACCATTTTCATTTATTTACGGCTTTAGCGCAAAGCTCACTTCCTGAATTAAGTGCGCTTGCTGTGAAATCTTTAAAAGAAGTGAAGTATCACATCCGTTTTTCGACAAGCTGGATGGAACGTTTAAGTTTAAGCACAGATGAAGCACATCAACGTGTGCAAGACGGATTAAATAATTTATGGCGTTTTACCGCTGAATTATTTGAACTGAGTGCAGACGAACAAGCATTGGTTGCAGAAGGCGTGATTCCAGATTTTTCAAATGAAAAAGAACAATGGAACCAAACCATTGCAGATGAGCTTAAGCGCTTTGAATTAAATGTTGCTGTAAACGGTGCTTATCGCCGTGGTGCGAAACAAGGATTGCATACCGAGCATTTAGGTTATTTGTTGGCTGAAATGCAATGTATTCAAAGAACTTATCCGGGCATGACCTGGTAAGACAAGGAGGTGAGCCATGCAAATGATTCGTCATTGCATCGACCAATGTTGGGATGTTCTACAAACGGTAAGTGACCCTGAAATTCCGGTTTTATCGGTTGTCGATTTAGGCATGATCCGCGGTGTAGAGATTAACGATCAACAAGAAATTATTGTTCGTCTAACTCCGACATATAGCGGATGCCCAGCAACAGATATGCTTAAAGCACAAATTGTTGAGGCATTTACCGCAGAAGCTTTGACACCGGTCAAAGTCATGGTCGATTTATCAGAAGCATGGACCACGGACTGGATGTCTGAAGCAGGGAAAAAGAAACTGCAAGTTTATGGCATTGCACCACCTGAAGGGTTGGCGCATCAGTGTGGAACTCACGTTCATTTAAATGATGGTGTTGAGTGCCCACGTTGTAAAAGCCGACATACCCGACTGTTAACAGAGTTTAGTTCCACCGCCTGTAAAGCACTTTATAAATGTCAGGACTGTCTTGAGCCTTTTGATTACTTCAAATGTATTTAAGTCTTTAGATAAGGAAATCAGCCATGAGCCAATTTGTACCATTAAAAGTAAAAAGTATTACGCCGCAAACCGATCAGGCAATTTGTATTGCATTTGACGTTGTACCTGAACAACAAGAACAATTTCATTTTCAACCGGGGCAACATCTAACCATTCGCCATTTAACCGAAGCGGGTGAAATCCGCCGTTGTTATTCAATTTGTAGCTATGCGGGCAAAGAAGACATCAGTATTGCGGTTAAAAAGATTGATCAGGGTCAATTTTCAAACTGGGCAAATGACCATTTAAAAGTGGGCGATGTGCTTGAAGTGATGCCACCACAAGGCGTGTTTTTTCAAAAAGCAGCCAAGATGGGCGGACAAAACTATTTAGGCGTTGCTGCGGGTAGTGGTATCACGCCAATTTTATCAATTATTAAACAAGTTTTATTTGAACAACCTGAAGCTAATTTTACCTTGCTCTATGGCAATCGTTCATGGAAACAAACCATGTTTGCCGAGCAAATTATGGATTTGAAGGATCAGTTTAAAGAACGCTTTCAACTCATCAATATTTTTTCTCGTGAGTTCAACGATAGTGAGCTAATGAACGGTCGTATTGATGCAGAAAAGCTTAAACAGCTTTTTGATTTTGAAGTGCTTGAAACAAACTTTGACCATGTGTTTGCCTGCGGCCCAGACGAAATGATGAATGCCGTAGAAAATACTTTACCAAAATTTGGTATTGCCAAAGAGCGCATTCACACCGAACGTTTCCATACAGGACAAGCGCGTAAACGTAGTGTTGAAGCGGATGCAAACCGTAAAGAAGAAAAAGTAAACATCATTTTAGATGGCCGTGAACTGATTGTTTCTGTGGCTCAAGATGATGAAAGTATTCTTGATGCGGCTTTACGTGCAGGTGCCGACTTACCGTATGCATGTAAAGGGGGGGTGTGCGCGACCTGTCGCTGTAAGGTACTTTCAGGCGAAGTCGACATGTTCCTTAACTATAGTCTTGAAGAAGATGAAGTTGAAAAGGGCTATGTGCTGAGCTGCCAGACCTTACCAAAAGGCTCAAATGTTCGCTTGAGTTTTGATGAATAGAGGCTGTCATGCAAGAGTTGATCAAAGCCAGTACAGCTGCTGACGGTGTTTTGTTATTAACCTTAAACCGTCCGGAAAAAAGAAATGCTTTAAACAATGCAACATTGCAGTGTTTGTGCGAGTTGCTTGAAGAAGCTGAACATAATGCTCAAGTCAAAGCAGTGGTTTTAACGGGTAAGGCTCAGTGTTTTGCGGCTGGAGCAGATCTTAGTGAGCTAGCTGCAATGGACGCGGTGTCTTTGCAACTCGATATTCGCCCGAAGCTTTGGCAGAAAATTGATGCGTTTAGTAAGCCACTGATTAGTGCAGTCAATGGCTATGCCTTAGGCGCTGGGTTCGAGTTGGTTTTGCATTCAGATATGGTCGTTTGCGGTGAAAATGCTCGTTTTGCTTTACCTGAAATTACCTTAGGGATGTTGCCGGGTGCCGGCGGAACACAGCGTTTAGCTCGCTTGGTTGGACAACAACTCACCATGCGCTGGGCTATGACAGGGGAAATGATTTCGGCAAAACAGGCAGAGCAACATGGCATTTGCAGTCAAGTGGTGCCGACTGAATTAACCGTTGAATATGCGGTTCAACTGGCAGCCAAAATTGCCAAACAAGCGCCTTTAGCGATTCGTGTGATTAAACAATCAATTAAAAGTATTCATGAAACAACGTTAAGTCAGGGACTCAAGTTTGAACGTCAAAACTTTGTCTGGCTGGCGGCTACAAAAGATCGAAACGAAGGGATTAATGCTTTCTTTGAGAAAAGAAAGCCAGTGTTTAGAGGTGAGTGATGGACTATCAAAATATTATTGCTGAAGAAAAAAATGGTGTTGGCTACCTAACATTTAACCGCCCAAAAGCACTGAATAGCTTTAATGTTGATATGCACCGTGAAGTGGCTGAGGTTTTAAACCAATGGACCAAAAATCCGGATGTTCGCTGTGTGGTGATTAGTGGCGAAGGTCGCGGCTTTTGTGCAGGGCAAGATTTAGGTGATCGCGTAGTTGACCCAAACGCTGAAGCTCCAGATTTAGGATATTCCATTGAAACTTACTATAACCCGCTCATTAAAATGATTGTAAATATGCCAAAGCCTGTGATTTGCGCCGTAAATGGCGTGGCAGCAGGTGCAGGGGCAAATATTGCACTGGCGTGTGACTTGGTGATTGCAGCTAAATCGGCAAACTTCGTACAAGCATTTTGTCGCTTAGGTTTGGTTCCAGACTCTGCGGGTACATGGTTTTTACCACGTGCTGTAGGCCATGCACGTGCGATGGGATTGGCTTTGTTAGGTGACAAGCTCCCAGCAGAAACTGCAAAAGAATGGGGCATGATTTGGGATGTGGTTGAAGACGCTGAGCTTAAAGCAAAAGTGACTGAACTGGCGGAGCGTTTAGCGAAACAGCCTACTTTTGGTCTATCTCTCATTAAAAAAGCGATTCATCAATCAAGCAATAACACCTTTGATGAGCAAATGCTGTTAGAGCGAGATTTACAACGTATTGCGGGTCGTTCCGAAGATTATCGTGAAGGGGTACAAGCCTTTATGAATAAACGTGAACCAAATTTTAAAGGGCGCTAAGCATGACAGATTTAGACTTATCTCGTGCCCGAATTGCCGTCATTGGTTCTGGCACCATGGGCATCGGCATTGCCCAGTTAGCCATCGTTAATGGGCACTCGACCGTTTTATATGATCTGGACGCTCAAAAAGCGCAACAAGCCGTTCACGGCTTAGGGCAGACATTTAAAAAGCTGGTTGAAAAGAGCAAGCTCACACAACAGCAAGCGGATGAAGCTTTAGCGCGTTTAACGGTGGTCAATCAAATTGAAGCTTTAAGTGAGGCTGACTTAGTCATTGAAGCAGTGGTTGAGAAAAAAGAAGTTAAACAGTCTTTATTTAAGCAACTCGCTGAGATTTGTAGTGCGCAAACCATTTTTGCAAGCAATACATCTTCAATTTCGGTGACTGCAATTTCGGCGGGCATTGCTCACCCTGAGCGCATAGTGGGTTTACACTTTTTTAACCCTGCACCAGTTATGAAACTGGTTGAAATTGTACAAGGCTTAAAAACCCCAAACAGCTTATGTTTGGCTTTAAAAAACTTGATGTTGAATTGGAAAAAAATTCCGGTACTCACCAAGTCGACCCCTGGGTTTATTGTTAACCGAATTGCACGTCCGTTTTATGCAGAAGGCTTTAGAGCACTGCAAGAACAAGTCACTAGCTACGACCAGCTAGATTATGCTTTGAAGCAATGCGGCGGTTTTGCGATGGGGCCGTGTGAACTTACCGACCTCATTGGGCAAGATGTTAACTTTTCGGTGACGCAAAGCGTTTACCAAGAGTTTTTTTACGAGCCACGCTACCGTCCAAGCCTCATTCAAAAAGAATTAGTCGATGCAGGTGCTTGGGGCCGTAAATCAAAACAGGGCTTTTATACCTATAACGAAAAAAATCAGTACGAGACATTTCAGCCTCAAGCTGTGGTTGCCAAACCAATTGATGCCCATGTAGAGCTAAAAGGGACTTGGTCTCAGCTACCTGCTTTTTTAACGCGTTTAGGTTTAAAAAGCGGATCTGCGAGTGACGACAATATCCTTCAAATTGATGATATCGACTTGCGTTTAAGCCAAGGTGAGTCAGCCAATATTCATTACCTAAGCCGTAAAGTGGTTTTAATGGACTGGCATCATGATTTTGAGCACGCAGAGGCTTTAGTACTCAGTCATAACGAGCTTTGTGAAGCAAGTGATCTGGCTAAAGTTGAGGCTTACTTTGCACAGTTTGGTATGAGTGTGATGTGGATTAAAGACCATCCGGCACTGTTAACTTTACGCACCATCGCTTTACTCATTAATGAAGCCTGCGAAGCAAGTTTACATGGTGTTGCGAGTCTGGAAGATATTGATAATGCCATGAAATATGGAGTGAATTATCCTAAGGGTCCTTACCAGTGGTTGACACAAATGGGCGGTGCTTATGTGCTCCAAACCTTAAATAACTTATATGCACTGTATGGAGAGGAAAAATATCGCGCGAGTATCTACCTCAAGCAATATGTAGCAAAAACTCAAAACATTGCTACTCAATATTCACGTGATATGACCGAATTTGCATAATCAGGAGTCAACATGGAAGACGTTTTAATTTGTGATTTTATTCGTACCCCAATTGGACGATATGCAGGTGCCCTAAGTGCAGTACGTGCAGATGATTTAGCTGCATTGCCCATCAAATATTTAAAAGATAAACACCCGAACCTACCGTGGAATACGGTAGACGAAGTATTTTTAGGATGTGCTAACCAAGCAGGTGAAGACAACCGTAACGTTGCACGTATGGCAACACTGTTAGCAGGCTTACCTGATACAGTGCCAGCGATGACAGTCAATCGCCTGTGCGCCTCTGGCTTAGATGCAGTAGGCCTTGCAGCACGCTCAATTAAGGCAGGTGAAGCACAGTTTGTGTTGGCGGGGGGCGTTGAGTCAATGAGTCGTGCGCCATTTGTACAAGCTAAACCAACAGAAGCGTTTAGCCGTACACCTGAAATTTATGACACCACCATTGGCTGGCGCTTTGTAAATAAGCAACTCAAAGCGCAATACGGCACAGACAGCATGCCTGAAACTGCCGAAAATGTAGCTGAAAAATATCAAATTAGTCGTGAAGACCAAGATGCGTTTGCATTGCGTAGCCAACAAAAAACGGCTGCTGCCCAACAAAACGGTTTCTTTAACGACGAGATTTTGCCTGTCGAGATTGTAGACCGTAAGAAAAACGTGAACGTTGTTAATCGCGATGAACATCCGCGTGAAACGACACTTGAAGCACTCGCAAAACTAAAAGCGCCGTTTAAAAAAGAAGGTGGCTCGGTGACTGCCGGAAATGCCTCTGGTGTAAATGACGGAGCAGCCTGTGTGTTAATTGCCAACCGTGAATTTGCAAATGCACATGGTTTAAAACCTTTAGCGCGCGTGATTGGCATTGCAAGTTCGGGGGTTGAACCCAAATATATGGGTATAGGTCCTGTTCCGGCTGTGCAGAAAATTTTAAAGCAAACAGGTTTAACGCTAGATCAGATGGATGTGATTGAACTGAATGAAGCATTCGCAGCCCAATCTTTGGCTTGTATGCGTGAACTCGGTCTAAAAGATGATGATGAACGCGTTAACCCAAATGGTGGTGCGATTGCATTAGGGCATCCGCTAGGTATGAGCGGTACACGCTTAGTGATTACGGCAACACGTGAGCTAAAAAAACGAGGTGGACGCTATGCACTTTGCACGATGTGTGTGGGTGTGGGACAAGGCGTTGCACTGATTTTGGAAAATTTAAATTAATTTAGACGGTTTTAAAAATTACATAATGAGGAGATAGGCGATGGACAGCCTTACAACGGATAATGTTGAACAATTAACACTTGCAGAGCTTAGAGAACTGCAAACTAAACGGTTAAAACAAACCCTGACTTTTGTATATGAAAATAGTCCGGTCTATAAGAAAAAGTTCGATGAAGCAGGTGTACATCCTGATGACTTCGTCACTTTAGACGATCTGGCGAAGTTTCCATTTACCACCAAACAGGATTTAAGAGACAACTATCCGTTTGGGATGTTTGCCGTACCACAAGAGCAAATTGTACGTTTACATGCATCATCGGGTACAACGGGTAAACCGACCGTGGTGGGTTATACCCAAAAAGATATTAATACGTGGTCGGACATTGTTGCGCGTTGCTTACGCATGGCAGGTTTAACCGCGAAAGATATGGTTCAGGTGGCTTATGGCTATGGACTATTTACAGGTGGTTTAGGTGCACATTATGGTGCCGAGCGTTTAGGTGCAACAGTTATTCCAATGTCTGGCGGGCAAACTGAAAAGCAAGTTCAGCTTATTCAAGACTTTAAACCGACTGCAATTATGGTTACGCCATCGTATTGCGTGAGTATTATTGAAAAGCTTGAACAGCAATTTGGAACTGCACGTAATACGTCTTTAAAAGTGGGTATTTTTGGTGCCGAGCCGTGGACCAACGAACTGCGCCGTGAAATTGAAGAACGCTTAAATATTAAAGCACTCGATATTTATGGTTTGTCTGAGGTGATGGGTCCGGGCGTTGCAATGCAGTGTTTAGGTGAGGGCGAGGGACTAACCATTTGGGAAGATCATTTCTACCCAGAAATTATTAACCCTGAAACGGGTGAAGTCTGTAAAGATGGCGAACTTGGCGAGCTAGTCTTTACCACCATTACCAAAGAAGGCTTACCGATTATTCGTTACCGTACCCGTGATTTGACCCGCTTGCTACCGGGTGAAAATCTAGCGATGCGCAAAATGGATAAAATTGTGGGTCGTAGTGACGACATGCTGATTATTCGCGGCGTGAACGTTTTCCCGACTCAGATTGAAGAGCAAATTTTGCAAGTTCCACATTTAGTTCCAAATTATGAAATTTTGGTGACTAAAAAAGGCCATATGGATACTTTGCATATTCGTACAGAGATGTGTCATAACTGTACTATACAGGCCAATCAACTTGCTCAGGAGTTGATGAAACGCATTAAAACCATGATTGGGATTAGCGTTACTGTAGAAGTTGTGACAGAAGCGACCTTACCTCGTTCGGAAGGTAAGGCAAAGCGGGTAATCGATATGCGTCAGATTGCTTAACATCAAGATCATTCAGGGTATAGAATCTATACCCTGAAACTAAACGCCAAGACATGAGTATGAGTGCAAAAATACAGCAAATAATTGATTCTGTTGTAAAGAATGAAACCTTAAGTGGAACTTCGCTTATTTCGACAATTTTTGGAGATTCAGTACTTCATAGAGGTGGAAACATTAGTCTTGCAAGCCTGATTCAGTTATTAGAGCTATTTGGTTTTAATGACCGCGCTGTAAGAACCTCTGTTTTTCGTTTAGTTAAAAATGATTGGTTATGTTCGGACAAAATCGGTAGAACCAGTTTTTATCGCATTCCCGATTCGAGCCGTTCGACTTATTTGCAAGCCGAACAACGTATTTATAACGACCAGATGAAAGAGTGGGATCATTATTGGGACCTTATTCTGATGTCTAGCCTCGACACTGAAAATAAAGCGTTGTTAAAGAAAGAACTCGAATGGTTAGGATTTGCCAATATTTCTACAAACCTAATGGCTTATCCGGGTTGTAACCGTATTGAATTGCAACGCTTGTTGGTTGACTTAAATATGAGTGAGCAAGTGGTGGTGTTTAAAGCCGAAACCTTGCAGCTTTTTAATAATTCGGTCGATACCATTGGTCGTATGCTCAGAACCAACTGGCCCATCGATGAATTACGCCAAAGATATTTACAGTTTCTCGATATTTTTAGAGAAATTGGCGTGTTGCTGATGCAGGAAAACGAACAACTCGAACCGGTTCAGGCCTTTCAAATTCGAACTTTGCTGATTCATTACTATCGACGGATTTTATTGAAAGACCCAGCACTACCGCTTGAGTTGTTGCCAACTGACTGGCCCGCGATTGGTGCACGAACTTTATCAATGAATATTTATAAAAAAGTATTTGAACCTGCCGATGAATACTTCTTGTCTGTTGCCGCAACAGCAGAAGGACCAATGCCAAATGCCACAGCACATTATTGGCGCCGTTTCGGAGGTTTGGTGGCAACAAATGAGAGGTTAAATCATGCCTTGTTATAGTATTGACGGTGTTATTCCCGTGGTCAGCCCAGAGGCTTTTGTACACCCAACTGCTGTTTTAATTGGTGATGTGATTATTGAAGCGGGCGTATATGTAGGGCCATTTGCCTCATTGCGTGCCGATTTTGGCCGTATTCATATTAAGCAAAATGCCAATATACAAGATAGCTGCACCGTACATGGCTTTCCACAAAGCGTGACTTTAGTTGAGGAAATGGGGCACATTGGGCATGGCACAACTTTACATGGCTGCCGCATTGGTAAAAATGTTTTGGTCGGCATGAACAGCGTAATTTTGGACTATGCCGAAATTGGTGAAAACACCATTATTGGTGCAAATAGTCTGGTCAAAACCAAAGATATAATTCCGGCAAATGTTTTGGCAATGGGTAGTCCTGCCAAGGTTGCACGTGATTTATCAGAACAAGAAAAAAAGTGGAAAACCCGCGGTACGCAAGAATACATTGAGCTTGCACAGCGATGCCTAAATTCAATGCAAGAAGTTCAGCCTCTAACTTCAGAGTTGGATGACCGCCTAACCTATAAGGACTTTAGTTCTTCAAACTATCAGATTAAACAAGATAGCGTTTAACGGCTCTTAACAAGTCGATTTCAATATAGATAGATTCATAACACTTAAGGAATACTCGCACGAGTAGGGAGACGTTTGTGCAAAATATGGAAACTACTGCGGTTGATCAATTCGCAGAACTATTGGGTGTACAAGTGCTGCATCGCAGTTTTGATGAAGCGCGTTGCAAGCTTAATGTGAAAGACGAGCACATGAATGCATTGGGCGGCGTACATGGTGGGATCATATTTTCATTAGCTGATATTGCTTTTGCGATGGCTTGTAATGCAGGGGATGCGCCATATACTGGCCTACAGGCTGATATTCGCTATATGAGCGGTGCGAAAGATAGGGTGTTATTTGCAACGGCAACCAAGGTCGGTAGTAGTAAAAAATTTGCGCATTATGAAGTGGTAATCACAGACGGTTTAAATAATAGAGTCGCTTTATTTACATCTACGTGTTACAGGCTTGCGCCGTGATATGCCTTAGATCTAGAACAAAACTTATCAGGTACTCAACTTGTAACCAAAGTGATTAAGACATACGTTAATTCCGTTAAGTGAATAGTCCGTACAGCCTTTATGAATGCACTTGTTTTCTGAAAAGCCTTCATGAGCTAAAACAACTAAGAATTGCTTAATACTGTTTATTCGATTTTGGCTTAAGGTTTGGTTCACATTTGAAAGTTTAATTCCAAAAATAGGTGCTGTTGGTGTATCTGGATAACACTCGAAATACCATGCTTGCTCGCACTCAGAGCAGACATAATAAAACTCACTATAATCAAATTTTGGATGAGTTTCTTCGCATGGAGCCTCTTGAATGATGTAGTGAGGAAACCTATGTTTCATTTCATAATTATGGCTGAAAATATTTGAAAAGCTGTCAGGGCATACAAAAAAATCACCGACATTTTGACATTCACACATAGATTTTTTTCTTTAACGTTTTTCCTAAAAAAACTAAAGGTAGCTTATACGAAATTTATCAGTTCAATAAGTAAAAACCTGAGTATTTCTAATTGGTTGATTAACCAAGTTGTATCTAAACTGCTGCATTAAATCTTTTGAAAGTGGTTGAGGTTGTTGTATCTGCATCATCAAAAGCTGTAAAAACTGTCCGTGGCTAAAAACAGCCAAATTCTTTTGGACATAATTTTCAGTCAATGCCTTTAACTTCTCATGGAAAGCTTGAACTCGTATATATAGATCTTCAAAAGATTCTGCATCATCGGCATCTTTATGCTGATAATCCATTTTCTCCCAGTAAGCATTTACCCAAGCTTTACGATCATCCATATTGGTATTGGCACATTTACGCTCTGACAAATAGCTAAACTCATGCAAATGCTCATCTACTTCAAAATTGAGATTATATTTTTCTAAGAGTGGAAGGGCGGTTTGATGTGTACGCAAATATTGAGACACAATCACATGATCAATCACGGGTAGTTTTGAACACAGTACTTGAGCTTGTTTATGCCCATGTTCACTTAAAGCAATTGAAGCATGTGAAAGGGTCTTACCATTAATATTGGCTTCACTTTCAGCATGTCGGATTAGAAAAATACTCATGTTAATTCCGTTGAACTCTATAGATTGCTGGGTTTAATCTAAAGATTACTATTCTTAAAAATTGAGATAAGGAAATTTTTTTAATGTGAACTTTGTTAGAAAGTAAAAAACTGAAAAACATTTTTTAATTATATTTGCATTTTTCTATTAATTTCATTGAACTTACAACACGGATCAGTCATTACTGGGTTGGATAAACTGTAAACATTTCTATAAAATCTAGCACAGCTATTAGAATATTTAGTACTTAAAAATGAAGAAAATTTTTATAACTACTTTCTTAGTGATAGTACTGCTTTTGGGCTACTATGTTGCTATGGTAGGAGTATTAAAAGGTTGGATGAATAATTTCTGCCAAAGAAAATATTGCTTGGAGTTTTTATCATTAGGTGATTATTTATCAATTTTGATCGCAGTAATTGGCCTAGTGTTTGTCGTACAATCACTAGATGCTTGGAAAGAACAAGATAAATTTTTAAATGCAAGAAATATATGTAATCAGCTTATAAAATTTCAGGATTTATGCGAATTCGATCTCATATTATTAATTCAAGAGAAACAAAATGAAATAAATCAATTAGCTTCTTTAGAAGAACAGAGGAAATTTTTAAAAAACACTTTTTTTGAATTGGGATTATTTCAAATAAATCAAGAGCTAGATGAAAGGTTAAGACAATCTAATTGTTTGTATAAAAGTGAATTAAATGAGATTTATAAAGTATTAAATCAATGTTTGAATAAAATGTTTACGAATATAGAAAATGAAAAAAGAAGTTTTCATAATATTGATAGTTTTTTAAATCGAGCTATTCGTGATGATATTAAAGAAGTTAATAATAAATTAATGCAAATAACTCAGAAATTAAATAAAAAGATAAATTAGGTTTATATCAAATTAACAAATGATTCCTAGTCTAAAAAATAGCCTCCCGTAGTTGTTTTTTATTTCCCCTTTTAAACCCTCACTTAAAAATAATGCACTCATTCTTGACTGCAAAAGGGGAGATCTTATTTTTATGTTTTTAGCATTTGCTATTTTTTGCTAAAACTAATTCCTGACTTTCATTGTAAAAAGTTAAGGTATAGCTTTTTAAAGTTTTCCCATTTGAACTGATAAAAAATTTGCCTGAGACTGGAACTTTCCATTCAGAGTCGACATTACTTGCCAAGCCAATCCATGCGTGTCCATTAAAAGTAAATACTCGTTCATTTTCTATATGAAAGTCTTCAAAATAAATGGCATCACACCAAAATTTGTCGGCATTATCAAAGTCTTTTTTAGAGAATTTCCAACAACTTAAAATTGAAAAGTTACTTTCAAACCATTCATCTTTGTAGTTGAGGTGAATATAGTTATGAATGGCCTCGGCTGTAAGTTTCTCTAATTGTAGAACCCTTCGTTGAATACGTCTTTTACTCGAATAAATGAACTTTGTGTGTTTTTCTTCTTGGTATTCATTTCTTTCCATAGTTTTAGATATGATCTATTGGCTTGAATAAAGTTAGTATATTAAACCTAGTATAAAACATCTGAGTACATTTATATTGAAAAGTTTTTCTCAGATAGAATTTTTTATACTTCAGATAACGTCGATTGTGTTAAATAGAAGAATTTATGATTCTAAATGAATGTGTAAAAAGTAAAATTTTCCCTTATTTTCCCAAAAAAATTGATAATTTGGGCCGCCTTCATCAGGACTATTAGGGACAATTTTAGAACAACCTAAGATTTCATAACTATTTGTAGTATTTTCAAAATTTAAAGTACATAAGTATTCTTTCAAGAGTTTGGCACTTAAGCTCGCTGGAGATTCTTTTAAAATCATATCTAATTGATTTATTAGACCATTAGCTTGTATTACTAATTCTTCGATGGATATTTCTTTAAACTCTGTATTAACAATCCATTCTCTAAATGAATAGTCTGCTCTTGTCTCTTTATTCAGAATACATGCAAGTAACTCATTAAAATTGTCTTCATAGTAAAACAAATCCAAGCAAAAAAATTGAATATAGCTTGCTTGTTCAGTATGAATATACAAATGTAAAAAATCATCTCCATAGTAAATAGGATCTTTTACTTCTGTTATCTTACTTATTTGGAAGTCTAATTTTTTCATACTGAATAATTTAGATTATTTAAAATCAACATAATATACCTTATACGTAATCTTTCTAGCTCAAATAAAACATTCCATCTTAAGGCTGTTTTTATTTCCCCACTTAACAATAACCCACTAATTATTTAGCCTTACTTTTCTAATGATTTAATTTAAAACAAATGGCATTTTGTGTGCTTGACTGTAAAAGGGTTGGGCACTATTCTTTGCCTGCTGGCCACATTGCCAGACGGTCGTCGCGGACCGTGGTGAAAGATCACATCAGAGTTATACCGTCTGAGGGATACTCTTATGTGTAAACTCCTCGTCTCCTCCCGTAGCGGTAGGACGGGAGAGGGACACCTTCGGGTGTGCTGGTTATCTTTCCCAGTCCGCGAACCCTTTCTCGTTCTGCCACCCTAATTTTAATGTTTTGGCAGAACTCCCAATAAAAAAGGAGTTGGCTTTGCACATCCATTATTTCTTGGCTATCAATGCCAAAAGCTATAACGACACAGCTTAAAAATTAAAGCAGCTTGATTGCCTTTAGGGTTTTCAGGCTTAAAGTCATTTTTACTTAAAACTTAGCAACAACAAACTTGAGATGTGCCAAGCACCGTCTTACGGCTTTGCTGTGCCTTTTTTCTCCCAAAAGTGGCACAGGCTTTTTTCTCTTTTAGAAACAACAAGAATTTATAACGGAAAAATTATGCGAAATTTAGAAATCTCTTCCAAAAAATTACAGGTTATTCAAACTGCAATCCAACTCTTTACCACTCGCGGCTTTCACACCGTAGGTGTAGACCTGATTGCTAAACAATCCCAAATCACCAAATCTACGTTTTATAAATATTTTGGCTCAAAAGAACGCTTAGTTGAAATGTGCATCGCCTTTCAAAAAAGCCTGCTCAGAGAGAAAGTGCTCGCTATTATTTACTCAAGCCGTTATTACGCGTCAAAAGATAAACTCAAAGAAATTATTGTATTACATACTAATTTAAACAGCCTCTATAACCTTTTACTAAAAGCTATTTTTGAAATAAAACTACTTCACCCGCAGGCTTACCGTATGGCGGTTGAGTACCGAAGGGGGCTGCCCCATAAATTTTTTGCCTTTTTTTTGAGGGGAAAAACCCGGGAGCCACAATTCGATGCCAACATGGTGGTAAACCTGATAGACGGTTTATTGCTACAAGTTTTAGGCTCGAACAGTTTGGATGAACGAGATGTGGTGTTGGATTGTTTTCTAAATTCTTTTGCTAGAAATTTTAGCCCACGATTACGGGAAGCATAAGCCCTAATGATAAATAGCGATTAGATGAGCTTTGAGCATTGCAATATCAGACCAATAAGTTGACTTCAAAACGTGGCTTAAGTGGTCTGAGGTCAAGTTTTTTTAAAGATACTTAAGCAATATGGTTTGCGTAACTTCAATCAAATACTGAAATATTTCGAATCAGCATATGAGTTGCCTAAGTGAGTCATCGTCTCGTGCAAAAGTATGCTGAATATAAATAGAGGAGTCATTCATGGGTACGCGTTCAACCATTATGGATACCAATAGCTTTCGTCCAGAACATGCTGCTGATCTGGACCATGCTACCCGCAAACTGACCGATAAAAGAAATAAAATTTTAGGTGAATCCTATCGCTTGTTTTATCGTAATCCCGTGCATCTGGTGAAAGGACAGGGGCAATATTTATGGGATGCAGCAGGTCATCAATATCTGGATGTTTACAACAACGTTGCCAGTATTGGTCATTGTCATCCTGCCGTGATTGAAGCGGTAAATGAGCAAATGAAAATGCTCAATACCCATACTCGCTATTTACATGAAAATATTTTGGATTATACCGAAGAACTTTTACAGACCACTCCCGATGAAATTGACCGTGCCATGTATATGTGTACTGGTTCGGAGGCGAATGATTTAGCGATTCGTATTGCACGTGAATATAGCGGCGGTACAGGAATCATTGTGTCTCAAGAGTCGTATCATGGAACCAGTAGCTTAACCTCAGGATGCTCTCCAGCGCTTGGAACTGAGCAACCTTTAGATGCTACAACTCGTCTAGTTCCGGCACCTGATTATTATCGAATTCAAACTGATGATTTAGGCACATGGTTTGCACAGCAGATCCAGCAACAAATTGACGATATGAACGCAAAAGGGATCAAGTTTGCAGGTTTTTTAGCGGACTCAATATTCTCTTCTGACGGTGTGATGCCTAATCCTGTTGGGTTCTTACAAAAAGCGGTTGATGTTGTGCATGCCAATGGCGGTATCTTTATTGCTGACGAAGTACAACCGGGTTTCGCACGCACTGGCGATTCGTTCTGGGGCTTTGGTCGACACAATGTTGTGCCTGATATCATTACCACAGGTAAACCAATGGGTAACGGAGTTCCAGTGTCAGGGCTTTTAGCCAAGAGTGAAGTTCTTGCTGCTTTTAGCGATAAAATTCCATATTTTAATACCTTTGGTGGTAATCCTGTTTCTATGGCAGCGGCACAGGCGGTACTTAAAGTCATTCAGGAAGAAGAATTACAAACCCATAGCAAATATGTGGGGGGGCTACTTCTAAAAGAACTCACTAAACTTATGGATAAACATGAGATGGTCGGTGATGTCCGTGGCGCTGGTCTATTTATAGGATTTGAACTGGTTAAAGATAGAGCCACAAAAGAGCCGAATAAAGCATTGGCTTTGAATCTTATTGAGGAACTCAGAAATACTCATCGAGTTTTAACCTCAGTTGCAGGTCCTTATGGCAACGTATTAAAACTGCGCCCACCTTTGGCTTTCCAAATAAAAGATATCGATTGGTTAGTCGGTGCTTTGGATCAAGCCTTAACAAAATTAAAGTAAGTCGCTTAAATATAAAACATACCCTTCAAGTTGGATGTTAAATCTAATTTGAGGGGTATTTTGTTGTTCAATTATTTTATTCGTCTTTAGAAGTTATCTCGAATTGCGTAAATAATAAAAAGGCCTTTATTCAAGGCCTGTATTTGCAAGGTTTTAGTGTCTTAATTGACGTGGTGTAACACCAAACCAGCGCTTAAATGCACGAGATAAAGCACTTACTTCTGAGTAACCTAGCAGGAATGCCATTTCTGAAATTGGAATATTTTTCTGTTTAATATAATGTTCAGCCAATTCACAACGGACCTGATCGACTAAATGGGTAAAGGTGAGTCCTTCATTTTTTAAACGGCGGGTAAGGGTGCAACTCGTTAAACCAATATCATGAGCGATTTTTTCAAGGTTTGGTTCACCTTCACTCAGTTCAAGTTGGATGTGAGAACGAACCTGATCTGCAAGACTTTGACTTTGAGAAGAGCGATTGAGTAACAACAGCGTATCTAAAATTACTGTTAATAAAATAGAATCACGCCCCGGCATAGTATGCTGGACGTCTTTTTTTGAAATGATGATGGAGTTAAAAGGCTGATCAAAATAAACAGGCGCGTTAAATAATTTACTATGTTCTTGCCAGAATTCAGGTCGAGTATGCTCAAAGTGAATCGCGCGAGGTGAATAATGAGGACCCATCACTTCACGAATCACATTCATAAACATGCCCATGGTCAGTTCTGCATCTTGGCGGCGAGTTAAAATTGCGCCGTGTTGAACCTGATAATCTATGCGCCAGCTATCTCCCAAATCGACCATTCGATTAAGGGTATCTTTCTGATGCAAATAAAAATTATTGGTCATGTTCATGAGTGCAGACTCTAATGTGTTTGAACAAAGACCAATGTACCCAATGAGCCCTAATGATTTCGGTTGAAACTGTTGACCATAATGCAGGCCAAAATTATCACAACCAGAAACCAGCGCTGCTTGTTCTAGCACCTTGCAATAATTGGGTAGTTGTAAGCTTAGAGTTGGGCTGATTAAAAGTTCAGGATTAATACCACTAATACCTAAAACGCGATCAACATCGGCACCTTTTTGACAAATAAACTCGCTTAATCCAGAGGCAGCTGCAGACAATACACCTTGATTACACATATTTGAGTCGACAAGATGAGCTGGGTTGAGATGTAACATGTCAAGTCTCATGATATTTATTCCTAACTATTCTTATATTAAGCAAAAGCCATACCAGTTTTTGCTTACGTCCATGATTTTGTGTTGTTAAAAGTTTTTATAAAATAATGACTTATGTGTTGCTGTTTTAAGTTTCAGGCTTGATTCTTTAAGAAGAGATCAAGAGTTGTATTTTAGGTTGGGTAGCGAACTAAAAGAAGGCAGAAAATGCATTAGAGATAGGCAAACAGGGCAGAACTAAAACAAGAAATTAAGCGGCTTCTCATGCATACAACATGTATTGTAGGCATGAGAAAATAAGTGAAATACTAATTTTTTGTAGTTTTCGCCGTTTGCGCACCATAACTTAAACTAGCCATTGAGGGTCTAAATTGACCTGTGTTGGCATCGCGGCCCTGTAGTAAGAACTTAGTATTGGCTTGACCGTAGCTCTGCACAGCTTGCTGAGAAAACTTGCCGATATCAGAACTTGGACTGCGCAATCGATTAATAATTAGTACCTTCTGAGTCGCCGCAAAATCTTGCATCATATTTTGATCGCCTTCACTGTCACCCGCGATAAAAATTGGCCCGTAACCATATTTAGAGACTAAAAAACGCTGGATGGTTGCAGTTTTGCCTTTACCTTGAGTTTGCGCATAGCCATGACGAAACTCGGGTAAAATTCGGTTTTGTGCATCTCGTTCCAACTCCATGGCATAGGCATTTTTTTCATTAATGTTATAGCCGATCTCTGGATTAGAAATAATTTCCTTAATCACATCAATAAAAGATGCCGAGCATACATAGACATCAATGCCATTGTCCTGAAAGGCCTTAAATAGATTTTGCATTTCACGGTATGGCCTTAAACCATTTTCCCAAGTGGTTTTCACAACGCCTGCTTGGCCCGAAAGTGCTACGGGAGAAGCCCATGCCACAGGTCCAATCGGTTGCTGCATTTGCCAAGCCACCGTTGCTTTTACCAAATTACGGACTTCTTGTTCGGTAAGCCCAGTAAATAAATAAGTGACCCATGGATATGCAACTTCATGATCAAAGGTGTCTCCAATTGCCGCATATAGATATCTCATTTTAGTAATGAAATCGAGATAATGCGGATCTTGTTTAATTTGATCCAGACTTTGCTTACCTTTGAGACCGCTATAGTGGTGATAAAGCCATGTGTAGCTCGCAATAATATCTGGGGCAATTTTATCAATATTGACGGCTTGGCCTTGCTGGTTATTGTAGGCCGCTTCAAAGTTTTGCGAGCTAATTCCTTTACGAATAATCTGATTAAGCTGTTCTGGCGTGACATTAAACGCTAAGTGTTCAAGCTGATAAATTAAAGTTGCTTCTTCGATGTCTAAAAATACCGAGGTATTGTCAAAGTCAGTGACAATATACGGGCGTTTTTCAGGGTTATAGTTCGGGCTATCTTTTCCATAGCTAGCAATTAATTGATTAAGTTGGTCAAAGTTAAAAGCGTCCCATTGACCTTTTTGAATATATTCCTTTTGGGGAATAGTGACTGCGGGAGATGTGCTTTGTAGAGGGTTGTAGTTACATGCGCTTAGAGCAATCATGCTTGCCAGACTACTGGTGAGTAATAGTGCTTTGGCAACTTTGCTCAGTTGATGGGTAGCTTGCATAAACCCTTCCTTTAAATTCTATAAAATTTAAAAACTAAAAATTGAAAATGAAGAAAAGCGATCTAAATCACTTTTCAAAGTCCGACAGGCATTTGTCCGTTTAGATATTTTTTGCAGAGACGCACAGTTTCATTGGACCATTGGTCTCCAAGACTTTGAGCCATTTCTGTTTGTGCGTGAGAACCATTCCAAGCCATCATTTGAATGCGGCGTTGCATAATAAAAGTCGGGATCATTTCATATTCTTCAGACTGAATATGACCTACGCGCTCGTAGCCTTTTAACCAGTAATCAACCCAATGAGGTGCATTTGCATAGTGTTCATTGAAGCTAATCGCAGCAGCAAGGTCATGCATAAACCAGCTCATTCCGCAGTCATCAAAATCGATCACGCCGATACGTTCTTGTTGTAGTAATAGATTGGTTAAACGCAAATCGGCATGAATCAGGCCATAGCGTTCTTGGGTTTTGCCAAAGAAATTTAAATCTTTCGAAATCTGTGTAATGGCTTCTTCAATCACGCCGTGATCTTGTGGTCTTAAATGAGGGGCATTTTTCCAATTTCCCCAGTGTCCATCTGCACCGACCATGGTTTCATGATTCCACACAATACGTTGAAAGTTTTCAGGCGCTTGCCATGTCTTACTATGTACGTGCAACTTTGCGGTAATTTGTCCTAATTGCTCAAATGCAGTGGGGTCAACTTCAACAGTCGGCATATCGCCCTCAACCCAGTTGAAAAGTACCGCATAACGATAAATATCATTCGATAGCTTTAAAGTGATGACGCGCTCACCCGATTGATCTGCAATCGCAACAGGAACTTGGATTCCACTCGCATTTAAAGCATCTAACCATTCAAGCTCACTTTGTATATCGAGTTTGCTGTGATAGTTCGGACGGTGAATTCGAAGTGCATATCGGGCAGATCCAGTCGAAACTTGATAGGTTGCATTTTCAGACTGACACAGTAGTTTGACCTGTCCTTGATAGTCTGATGGATATTGCTTAATTGCTTGTTCTGCCAGTATTTGTAATTGAACTTGGCTTAAAAATTCATTTTGTTCTACAGACATAACCCATCTCCTCAATTTAATTTTTAAACACGTTTCGTGTTGAGATGCCGTCGATCTTATAAAAGAAAAAATGAATCAACTTGACTTCAAGTGGTCGGGGAGATGTTTTGCTGTCAAGTTTTATGAATATCTTTTGCGCAACTATTGGTGGTGTAAATTTAGTCGATAAGGCATACGACAATGAAAGAGTCAGAATTAAGCGTAGATGTTGGTGCTTTACAACAGGACGCAGAGTATTTTGCAAAACGTCAGTTAAAAAAGGGGGCAGTAGGTTGGTTACTTTTAGTGGGGTTGGGTGTTTCTTACGTCATTTCGGGTGACTTTGCAGGTTGGAATTTTGGACTGGCACAAGGCGGCTGGGGGGGACTCTTTATTGCAACAGTCATCGTCGCGTTTATGTATCTTTGCATGAGCTTTGTGATGTCTGAGATGTCAACAATGTTGCCCACTGCTGGTGGTGGCTATAGTTTTGCCCGCGTTGCATTTGGTCCTTTTGGAGGCTACCTCACAGGAACTGCGATTTTAATTGAATATGCAATTGCACCTGCTGCCATTGCCGTATTTATTGGGTCATATTGCCAATCACTCTTTGGAGTTGGCGGCTGGGCTGTTTATTTAATTTGCTATTTAGTTTTTATGGGTATTCATCTGAAAGGTGCAGGTGAAGCGCTGAAAATCATGTTTGGAATTACCGCCGTTGCTTCTATTGCACTGGTTGTATTCATTGTTGCGATGCTTCCACATTTTGACAGTGCTCGTTTGTTTGATATTCCAGTCAGTTCTCATGCAGGTGCGAGTCGCTTTTTACCGTTTGGCTATATGGGAATATGGGCCGCAGTACCTTATGCAATCTGGTTTTTTCTTGCAGTTGAAGGAGTGCCACTGGCAGCCGAAGAAGCAAAAGATCCAGTACGTTCATTGCCACGAGGCTTGATTGGTTCAATGCTGATATTGGCATCGTTTGCACTTCTAATATTATTTTTAGGAGCAGGCGCAGCGGGTTCAAATG
Organism: Acinetobacter sp. 1130196; assembly: GCF_000588095.1. NCBI lineage: Bacteria > Pseudomonadati > Pseudomonadota > Gammaproteobacteria > Moraxellales > Moraxellaceae > Acinetobacter > Acinetobacter sp. 1130196. The sequence goes on from NZ_JFWX01000027.1 coordinate 28,775, forward strand.
CATTAAAAAATTCGGGAGCACCTTTAGTTGATGCGCTCATTGCGGTGTATGGTCAGCACACATGGTTGGCAAGCTTTGTTAACTTTGTAGGTCTTGCTGGACTTGTCGCAAGTTTCTTCTCAATTATTTATGCATATTCACGTCAGATCTTTGCATTGTCACGTGCGGGATATTTACCAAAAAACTTATCGCTTACCAATGAAAATAAAGCGCCATATTGGGCCATTATTATTCCGGGCATTATTGGCTTTTTACTCTCTTTAACAGGTGAGGGTGACCTGCTCATTTTAATGGCAGTATTCGGCGCAACCATTTCTTATGTGTTGATGATGCTCTCACATATCAAATTACGTTTGTCTCGCCCTGAATTACCACGCCCTTATAAAACGCCTGGAGGAATATGGACGTCTTGTATCGCCTTGATTCTTGCTGCTGTTGCTGTAGTGGCAGGGGTAATGGTGAATCCAAAAGTTTGGTTATTGGCCGCGCTGATTTATGTCGGATTTATACTTTATTACTTGTTATATAGCCGTCACCATTTAGTGAAAGGTACGCCTGAACAAGAGTTCGCCATGATTGATGACTGAGTTTGAGTGCATTAAAAATAAAGAGGCTTCGGCCTCTTTTTAGCTTTTATAAGTTATATCTCACTCAACGTATCTTTAACAATTTTAAAGGCAGGGGACATTAAGCGACGGCTCGTATAAAACAAATAAAAAGGTGGCAAGGTAACAGCGTGTTGGTCTAATAAACTTACTAATTTTTTTTCTTCTAAAGCTGGTTTCACTAGAAAGTAGGGCAAATAAGCTACTGCGCAACCATCAAGTACAGCATCAAGCATTTCATCTAAACTGGTCATGACCAGTTGAACGGGGCCTCTAAAAAATACACTTTTATTTTTATCTTTAAACTCCCATGCCATTAAAGAGTTATCAGTTAAAAGACGGATATAAATACCTTTGTGCTTTTTTAGATCGTCTACAGATTGTGGTGTTCCGTACTTTTCTAAATATTCAGGTGAAGCGACCAATCGGAAGGGAATTTCTTTACTAATCGGAACCGCAATTAAATCTTTTTCTACCAAGTTTCCAACACGTACTCCAGCATCATATCCTTCTTTTGCAATATCAATTCGTCTGTTTTCTGAAGTCAGTTCCAAAGATATATCGGGATATTGTTTTACAAGCTTTTTAAGCTTTGGCCATAAATAATACTTAATGGTAAATGCATCGGCAGAAATACGCACATGACCACTTGGCAGGTCTTTCATCGAGCTAATTTGTTCTATGCCTAAGTCAATATTTTCAATGTTTTGACCGACGAGCTCTATAAGGCGCGAACCTGCTTCTGTAAGGGTGAGACTACGGGTAGAACGGTTTAATAGCTTTATCCCTAATTGTGCTTCAAGATTATTAATACTCTGGCTTACAGCCGATTGGGTCACGCCCATATATGCCGCAGCTTTCGTAAAATTTTTAGTTTTTACTACTTCAGAAAATGTTTTTAAATCATTCAGATTAATTTTCATGATTCATAAGTTCTACTAATAGTTACGATCAGATTATAGCATTTAATCAGAATAATATTTGCTTGTTACTATGTTTTTCATGAAGTTCAACACAGGTGAGTCAACAATGAAAAACGTAAAAATTAAAGCACCTTATTGGGAAATCGCAGCAAATCTCTATTTCCCAGAAAATTTTGATGAAAGTATTCAATACCCAGCAATTATTAGTGGACACCCAATCGGAAGCTGTAAAGAACAAACCTCTGGAAATGTATATGGTGCAGCATTAGCAAAAGCTGGCTTTATTGTGATTGCATTTGATGCAAGTTTTCAGGGTGAAAGTGGCGGTGAACCACGTTCAATAGAAAATCCGGTACTTCGTGTAGAAGACTTCCGTTTAGTGACGGATTATTTGATGACGCTGAACTATGTCGATGAAAACCGAATTGGCGTATTAGGAATTTGCGGGGGCGGTGGTTACGCACTCAATGTTGCAATGACCGAAAAACGGATTAAGGCGGTTGCTACAGTAGACGCTATAAATTTTGGTCGCTTGTCGAGAGAAGGCTTTAGCAACTGGAATCCTTTAGAGAAACTAGAGCTTATTGCAAAACAACGTACTGCCGAAGCTCGCGGAGAAACAAGAAGAATCGATGATTTGCTGCCAAGTTCTGTTGAAGAAGCCAAATCGGCTGGAATAACAGATATTGATGTACTAGAAGCAACAGACTATTACAAAACCGATCGTGGCTATCAACCAAATGGTGTTGCTAAAACATTATTTTCACATTCGGCTGTGGCAATTGGTTGGGATGCATTTCACTTAGCTGAAGTATTACTTACACAGCCTTTATTGCTGATTACAGGTGATAAGGTCGGTGGTTTTGGTTCATATCGAGACAGTTTGGAAATCTATGGTCGAGCACGTTCACAAAATAAAGAGCTTGTGATTGTAGAAGGTTGGTCTCACTACGATTTATATGACAAGCCTGAACCCGTGGCACAAGCATTAGCAAAACTCATCCCATTTTTTCAAAAAAATATCTAAGTTAAGCCTATAAAGGAGCTAGCCATGAATACAGTTAAATTTCAAAATTCAAATGGTCAAGATATTACTATTGCAGCAAATATTCACTATCCATCAAACTTTGATGAAACACAAAAGTACGTAGCAATTGTTGTTGCTCATCCGGGTGGAGGCGTAAAAGAGCAGACCGCAGGTTTGTATGCGTCCAAGCTCGCTGAACAAGGTTTTATTGCAATTGCATTTGATGCAAGTTTTCAGGGCGAAAGTACAGGTTTACCTCGCCAGTTAGAAAATCCTTACATTCGTACAGAAGACATTAGTGCCGTGATTGATTACTTAACCACCTTAAGTTATGTCGATCAAAACCGTATTGGGGCAATGGGTATTTGTGCGGGCGGTGGATATGCCGCAAATGCAGCAATCAATGACCGCCGTATTAAAGCAGTAGGTACGGTAAGTGCAGTGAATATTGGTTCAATGTTCAGAAATGGTTGGGAAAACACAGTTAAAGATGCAGATGCTATTCCATATATCCAAGCGGGTTCAGATGCGCGTACAGCAGATGCAAATAGTGGAAATGTTGCAACCATTCCGCTTGCACCTTTAAAAGAAGAAGATGCACCGAATGAAGAGCTTCGTCAGGCGTGGGAATATTACCATACGCCAAGAGCTGAGCACCCTAACTCACCAGGGGTTGCAACAGCCCGTAGCTTAACTCAAATTATTACTTACGATGCTTATAACAAAGCTGAAGCTTTCTTAACTCAACCATTAATTGCAATTGCTGGAAGTGTTGCATGTAGTAAATGGATGAGTGAAGACCTAATTCAGCGTGCTGCAAGTCAGGATAAAACTTTACATATTATTGAAGGTTCAAACCACATGGAGTTATATGACATTCCTAAATATGTAAATGAAGCTTCGAACGTACTTGCTGATTTCTTTAAAATGAAATTATAAAATTAACATTATTTATTTAATAGAAGCCCGTTAATGGGCTTTTATTATTTAAACAGGAAAAGTTGTTGGAGCGTTTTCTAAAAGTTTTGGTTTGCGTAAGTAGCCATTGCGACAAGTTAATGCGTATATGGCAACTTTGGGGTAAAGCGATAGGCATCTATGGTTGCAGCCAAGTGCTAATTAATTACAGAGCCGCCACATGGGTTCATTTTTACCACTGCTACAGAGAGTAAGAAGGTGTAGGCGTTAACGGGGCGGCTTAAGGGAATTAAGGATTGATCTTGCCACGTCGTGCATCCACGACATAATTGCCATCCACACAATTAATTGATATCAGATTACCACTCTCATCAACATAGTCAGCATTTAAAACCGAACTACATGGATGTTGTTGCAGTCTCAGCGCACTAGCCACAGCCTCTAATATTTCGGTCTGAGTTGCAGCACGCTCGGTTGGCATCTTTGGCATTTCAGCTATTTGATTGGCATTAAAATAAACATTTTGCGTAAAACCGAGTAATTGACCAAGTAAGGCTTGAGACAATTCTTGTTGGGTCTGCGCATTAACATTGCTCATCAGCATTGCTGAAACAAACCCAAATAGGCAAATGCGTGATTTCATTTACCTTTAACCTCACCTGTTAGAGGCAATACTTGATAGCTTTCCCCGCCAGCACACTTCACCGATATTTTTGAACCATTGGCATCTAGTGCACGAGCGTCAACCACACTATTGCAGTTTTTACCACGAACTCGAACACCAGCCGCCACACCATTATAAAGTTCAGCTTTCGTCAACGGATGTCCTTTAGGAAATTGAGGCATATCCGCTGCTTTTTTTATACCTGTAAATGCATTGTATACAAAAGCTCTCAAGCCCAAGTGAGTTGCATCCATAGGGGCTTCCTCGGCGTGAGCAGCAGAGACCAATAACAAACCTGTAAGCAATGCGATAACGTTATATTTCATATAAGTAATTCTTGTAAAGTGAGTCGAGCGAATACTCACATAAACGTTTTTTAGTGTCAAGAAAGTTGACCGTTGCTTTATTATTTTTCTTCTAATAAAAGAATAACTTAACAGTTATCTTAAGTGCGCTGCATAGTGAAGAGGTACGGTTGAAAATTTGATTGAGAAGACGAGGCTTATTAAAGCTTAATTCCTTATGTTAAGGCCTCTTTTATTTTAAGCTTGTTTGTTCAGTTCAGACGGTAAATGCTGCGCTAAATAATCAATTGCAAGACGGGTTTTGAGTGGCATAAAGGGTAGCGTAGGCCACACCAAATGAATCGGAAAAGCAATGCTCGACATGGTTTCTAATACTTGTACGAGCGTACCGTCCTGTAATTCATTTTGAATGAGCCAATCGGGTAGCCAAGCGATACCTCCTCCAGCAAGCGCTGCATTTTTAATGGCTTGTAAGTCATTTAAAAAAAGTTTTGCTTTGGGCTTAATAAATAAAGGCTCGCTATTTTCCTTTTGAAGTTGCCACTTTTTTATTTGACCAAAATGCGGATCGGCAATTGTGGTGTGGATGTCTAAGTCTTCAATATGTTCTAGGGAACCTGCTTTATTTAAATAGTCAGGTGAGGCGCAAAGTAGCATTCGATGCTGACCAATCGGTTTGGCAACGAGCTGAGTGGTATCAGGCAGTGCCCCGATTCTTATACACAAATCAAAACCTTCTTCGACCAAGTCTACAGTTCGATCATTAAATGAAATTTCTAACTGTAAGTCCGCATGTTGCTGAGCAAATTTAACAATGAGCGGGGCAGCAAAGAGTTGCCCAAAAAGTACAGGCACAGACATTCTTAATCGACCAGTTGCATTAATTTTCCCTTGGTCTAATAAAGCCGCTGCATTTTGTATTTCACTTAACGCTCGGCGGCTATGTTCATAAAACAAAGCACCTTCGTCAGTCATGCTGAGTGAACGTGTTGTTCTTTTAAATAGAACTACACCAAGCTGTTCTTCAAGCCGAGCAATATTTTTACTTATGGCTGAGCGAGTTAAATGTAATTGCTCGGCAGCCTTTACAAAACTTCCAGCTTCAACCACAGTCACAAATATAGATATTGCACTTAGTTCATGTTGCATGATTGTTGCCTAAAAGGAACCAATGACAAGAAATAATATCACCACTGTTGAATTTATTGTGGGGTTACTATGGCTTCATCAAAAATATGGAGACAGTCATGGCTAAAATATTGGTATTAAAATCCAGCATTATGGGTGAGGGTTCACAAACCAATCGCTTAATTGATGTAATGCTTGAACACCGTAAAGATCAAGGTTTGCAAGATGACATCACCATACGCAATTTAGCTGAAATGAACCTGCCTGTATTAGATCTGGAAATTTTTCAGGCGCTGCGTGGTGCGGAAAATAACAATCAAGACATTCAGCAAATCGTTGCTTTATCTGATGAATTAATTGCTGAGTTAAAAAGTGCTGATTTATTGGTGATAGGCGCACCAATGTACAACTTAAATGTGCCTACTCAACTCAAAAACTGGTTTGATTTAGTGGCACGAGCAAGACAAACATTCCGCTACACCGAAACTTACCCGCAAGGTTTGGTTGAAGGGGTAAAAGCGGTGGTGGTAAGCAGTCGGGGCGGCATTCATGTTGGCCAAGAAACTGAGGCAGTCACGCCTTATCTCAAGGCAGTGTTAGGGTTAATGGGCATTCATGATGTTGAATTTATTTATGCAGAAGGCTTAGACATGCAAGCTTATCGCAGCAATGCATTAGATCTGGCAAGCCAGCAAGTTAAAGAATTCACTATTTAAAATTATGGGTTGAAACTCTTGTACCTCTAATTGATAACAAGAGTTTCTAAGTCTATTTAAATCACATTTCTCAGTTCATTTGCCGTGTTGCGCAGCAATGGCAAAATTTGCTGAACCAAATAATCTTCTTGTACACGGTTAGTTTGAGACATGCAGTTAAGCGCTGCTATGGCTTGACCTTGGGCGTTAAATACGGGCACTGCAATCGCAATTACGCCAAGCTCATGTTCTTCTTTGGAAAGACAATAATCCGATAATGAAATACCCTTAAGCACTTCAAAAAACTTTGATTCATCTACTATGGTAAATGGTGTTAAGCGCTTTAAACCGTAAGTTTTTACCCACGTATGTTGAGCTTCTTCGGGTAGTGCTGCCAGCAATACTTTACCCGTAGAAGTGGCATGGGCAGGGAGTCGGTTTCCTAAATGCATACCATAAGGGCTGACACGTAAATTATCTTGCTGTGGTAAATAACTACGGGCAATCGGCACCACTTCGTTATCGTCTAACACCACAATTGAAAAAGTAAGAGATGTCTGTGCACACAAAAGATTTAAAAATGATTGAGCAACTTTAGGCAAGTGGGCAGAGCTTAGATAAGAACTCGAAAAGCGCAGCACGCGATGAGTAAGCCAAAAGTAATGTTCATCGGTTTCTAAATAGCCTAAGTATTTTAAAGTTTTTAGGTAACGCCTTGCCGCTGTACGGCTAATACCGGTTCGCTCGGCTACTTGAGTGACATTAAGCCGTTGCCGATCTGTTCCAAAAGCTTCCAGTAAAGCCAAACCTTTTGCTAACCCTGCAATGTAGTCATCTTGACGTATTTTCTCATGCGAGTTCGGGTGCTCTAGAAAAGCATCGAGAGAAGGCATCCTTTCATTCCTGTTATTTTGATTGTTTCTGTCCGATATTCGGACAAACTAAATGATAAACGGTTATTTTCGTCTTGGATACATAGTGAACAAAACTTAAAGCCAGTAATTTAAAAGTCAGGATGAAACAAGGATGAAGTTATGGATATTTTAAAGACACAGGTTGCAATTATTGGTTCTGGCCCAGCAGGGTTATTGCTTGGGCAACTCCTATATAAAGCTGGCATCGATCATATTATTGTTGAGCAACGTAGTGCTGAATATGTGGCTTCACGGATTCGTGCAGGAATTTTAGAGCAAGTTTCGGTCGACTTACTCAAACAAGCAGGCGTTGACCAAAACTTAAAAGATAAAGGATTACCGCATTCGGGTATTGAAATCTTAACCAATGGTGAAAAGCATCGGGTTGATTTGGCAGCACTTACAGGTGGTAAACAAGTAACTGTATATGGCCAGACCGAAGTCACCAAAGATTTAATGACTGCGCGTGAAGCAGCACAGCTCACTTCATTTTATGAAGCTCAAAATGTACAGGTAAAAGATTTCTACACTGAACCAAAAGTTGAGTTTGAGTATCAAGGTAAAGCTTTTCAAATTCAGTGTGACTTTATAGCAGGGTGTGATGGTTACCACGGTGTCTGCCGTGCCAGCGTGCCAGAAGACAAAATTAAGACCTTTGAAAAAGTTTATCCGTTTGGTTGGTTAGGGGTGTTGGCCGATGTCCCGCCTGTAGCCGATGAACTCATTTACGTACAGTCTGAACGTGGATTTGCTTTATGTAGTATGCGTTCAGAAACGCGTAGCCGTTATTATTTACAAGTCCCTTTAACAGATCACGTCGAAGACTGGTCGGATGAAAAATTTTGGGATGAGTTAAAAAACCGCCTAGACCCTGAAAGCCGTGAAAAGTTAGTCACAGGACCTTCTATTGAAAAAAGTATTGCGCCGTTACGTAGCTTTGTGACCGAGCCAATGCGTTTCGGAAAACTATTTTTAGCAGGAGATACCGCTCATATTGTTCCACCGACTGGAGCAAAAGGCTTAAATCTCGCTGCATCTGATATTGCTTATTTATCAAGCGCACTCATTGAATATTATGCCGAAGGTTCCGAACAAGGGATAAATGAATACTCAGAAAAATGCCTACAACGCGTATGGAAAGCAGAGCGTTTTTCTTGGTGGATGACTCATTTATTGCATCGTTTTGAAACTGAAAGTGAGTTTGACCACAAGATTAAACAAGCCGAGTTGAGCTATGTACTTGGTTCGATTGCGGGTAAAACCACATTGGCTGAAAACTATGTTGGGTTGCCTTATGAAATTAAGCAAATAGATCGTTTTAAGCACGCAAGCTAAAGGCTAAGTAAAAATAAAAAGGGCATGAAAATGCTCTTTTTTTATATAAAAATTTAAGTAGGACGTAATAGCTTAAGAGATTGTTTTGCTTAAAATATCAGCATTAATAAAAGCTTTTGTCACATTTTTTCAGTATATTGCTATTAATTTCTTTATTTATAAATTCTAAGTTTGTATGGAACAGGACCAAGCACGCATACCTAAATATATTCCTATTCGCGATGCAATTGCCCATGATATTGAATCTGGCGTATTAGAAGCCCACGCAAAACTCCCATCAGAAAGAGTGCTTTCTGAACAGTTTCAAACCACTCGTGTGGCTGCACGTGAAGCTTTACTGGCTTTGGAAACCGATGGTTTGATTTATCGATTAGATCGCCGTGGTTGGTATGTTCGTTCTCCTCGTATTATTTATCATCCGCAATCGACAAAAAACTTTAATCAGTTTGTGATTGAACAAGGCTATGAACCTTCTACAGAAGTAATTTCGAGTGAACTGACTCAGGCTACTTCTTGGGATGCCAAGCATTTAAAAGTTGAAAAAGGGCATCCGATTTATTCAGTTTGGCGACGTCGTTGTATTAATGGTCGCCCTGTTTTAGTTGAACATTTACGTGTAAATGCCGAACTTTTCCCCGAGTTTTTAAATCATGATCTCAAGCAATCCATTACGTTACTGATGGCAAATCAATATAACTGCCATATCACCAGAGCTGACATTAACCTGTATCCAACTGCTTTATCTGAACAACAGGCTAAAGCACTGCATGTGAATGTTGGGGCACTGGGTTTATATATTTGCCGTAGCAACAGAAATGAAGAAGGCGTGATTACCGATGTTGACCAAGAATATTGGCTACATGATGTTTTAGATTTACATTTCGAAGCGCGAGCGTAAAAATACAATCTGGTTTAAACCAGATTAATTAAACTGTCATATAAACCTGTTGAAATACGATCATCAAATAATTGCATTCGATGGTTTGCAGATGAAACAGTACGTTCAACAGACAATTAAACTCGGCACTGCATCAGTTTTAGGTGTAGTGGTCGCTATTCAAATGGGATGTTCATCAGCAACATCAAAACAATCAGAAGAAATTACAGTCTATACGGCAGTGGAAGCCGACCAGCTTAAGCAATACCAAGAGGAATTACATAAAGCCTATCCTGAACTCAAAGTAAAATGGGTACGTGATTCAACAGGTGTAATCACGGCTAAACTTTTGGCAGAGCAGAAAAACCCACAAGCGGATGTGGTTTTTGGTGTGGCTTTAACCAGTTTGCTGGTCATGGAAAAAAAGGACATGCTTGAGCCTTTTAAACCAGAAGGCATCCAAAATTTAAAACCGGAATTTGTAAGCCAAAAACCTGTACCGACTTGGACGGGTATGGATGCATGGGAATCTGCAATTTGTGTCAATAAAGTCGAATTAGAAAAGCGTAAGCTACCAATTCCAAAAACTTGGAAAGATTTAACCAACCCAATTTATAAAAACTTAATTGTGATGCCAAACCCAGCCTCAAGTGGTACAGGCTATTTAGATGTCACGGCTTGGATGCAGATTTGGGGCGAAAAGCAGGCATGGGACTATATGCAGGCTTTAGATAAAAACATTTCACAATATCCTCACTCGGGTTCAAAACCTTGCAAGATGGCAGCACAAGGTGAAATTCCAATTGGTGTTTCTTTTGGTTATCCGGCATTTAAGTTAAAAGCAGAAGGTGCACCTTTAGAAGTGGTTTATCCAACTGAAGGTTTAGGCTGGGAAATGGAAGCTTCAGCAATTGTGAAAGGGACCAAAAAATTAAGTAGCGCACAAAAATTTATAAATTGGTCGGTAAGCAAAGCGGCAAATGAAGCTTATGCACATAACTTTTCAATGGTGGCTTATAAAGGCATTGAAAATACGACCATGAGTTTCCCAAAAAATCTTCCTCAAATGCTCGTAAAAAATGATTTTTATTGGGCGGCCGAGCAGCGTGAACGTATTTTGGCTGAATGGTCAAAGCGCTTTGAAAAGTGATCTTTTAGATAAGGGCCTCATTATGCAAATTCCTTCGTCATTGCAATCATCGCTGCTAGGTCAAAACCCAAAAGGCGAGTTAGCAGGGCATTTACTGTCGTCATTAACGACCTATAAATATCCTGAACACGGCCCGTCGGTTTTAGAAGTGGTGGATATCCAAAAAAAGTTCCAACACTTTCAGGCCTTAACGCATATTAATTTAGACCTGAAAGCTGGCGAGTTCGTGAGCTTTTTGGGGCCTTCAGGGTGCGGTAAAACTACATTATTACGGATAATTGCGGGTCTAGAAAAACCTGATTATGGAAAAGTCATAAAAAAGGGCGTAGACATTACGTTGCTCAGTGCTGAAAAGCGTCACTGCGGTATTGTGTTTCAGAACTATGCATTATTTCCAAACTTAAACGTTGAAGAAAATATTGCTTTCGGCTTAGACAAAAAGAAGTGGGATAAAGCACAGCGTAGTCAACGAGTTCAGCAGTTATTAGAGCTGATTGAATTACCAGATATTGCAAAAAAATACCCAAATCAATTGTCGGGCGGGCAGCAGCAACGTGTTGCGCTTGCTCGGGCAATTGCACCGAAGCCTGATATTTTACTGCTAGATGAACCATTGTCTGCACTTGATGCTCAGGTACGTCTAAACCTAAGACAGAAGATTCGTTCGATTCAATCACAGCTTAATTTGCCAACCATTATGGTCACACACGACCAAGAAGAAGCTTTAAGCATTTCTGACCGTGTTGTAGTCATGAATCATGGCGTCATTGAGCAAATTGATACGCCGCACAATATTTATTACAAGCCACAAACCCAATTCGTTGCAAAGTTTATTGGCACCATGAACTTTTTGGCAGCCACTTGTTCGGTCGTTAATCAGCTCGAGGTTTTGGGTTTTATTCCTCTGAATTTGGAACAGCAAAAACTTAAAGCAGGGCAAAGCTACAACATTGGTTTTAGACCCGAAGCTGTCGAGTTGGTTGATGATTTTGGTAGTGATAAAGAGTCGTTGTATTTGCCGGTTAAAGTATTAAGCACTGAATTTTTAGGTGCGAAACGTCGTTTGTTTTGCACTATTCATATTGATGGAATTGAGCAAGCAAAACACCTTTTGCAAATTGAAATTGAAAATACCAAGTTCAAATCTTTGCAAGAACTCATGTTTATAAAAGTGCCTAATCAGCTCATTCATGTCTTTGACGAACAAGGGTACGCACTATGTTAAATGAAGCTGCTTCAGCGGTTTTAAAAACACAGCCGCGTCGAAAAACTGAATATTCATTAAGATCAAATATTGCTTTAGCAAGCGTTGCAATTGCTTTGACTTTAGTGATTATTGCTCCTTTAATGATGCTGTTTGAAACTGCATTTTTTGATGAAAATCAAAATTTTGTTGGTCTTGAAAACTTCTATAATTATTTTGCAAGCCCAGCTTTACTCAGCTCTGTATTTAACTCGGTGTGGGTTGCTTGTGCTGCCACTGTCATTACAGTATTTCTTGCCAGTATTTATGCTTTTGCACTCACCAATGTGAATATAAAAGGCAAAGGCTTCTTTAAATTGGTTGCTTTCTTACCGATTTTAGCACCGTCACTTTTGCCTTCTTTGGCATTGGTTTATTTGTTTGGTAAGCAAGGTGTGTTTAAACCTTTGCTGGGCGATATACAAATTTATGGTCCAATCGGCATTTTAATCAGTTACTGCTTTTGGCTATTTCCGGCAATTTTAATGTTGATGATGGTGTCTTTTCGCAGTGTCGATCAGCGTTTAATTGAGGCATCTTTGTCACTGGGTAAAAATATCTGGAAGACGCATTACCATGTCACACTACCTGCAATTCGCTATGGCCTTATTAGCGCAAGTTTGGTGGCTTTTATTTATGTATTAACCGATTTTGGAATTCCGAAAGTCATTGGCGGTTCATTTAACATGATGGCGCTTGATGTCTATAAACAGATTATTGGTCAGCAAAACGTGAGTATGGGTGCGGTAATTTCCATCCTGTTATTGCTACCAGCAGTGTTCGTCTTTATTTTCGATCGTATTCAAAGCAAACGTCATGCACGGTTTCAAGCCTTTCAGGCTAAACCTTATGTTTCAGCATCGAATAAAAAACTTGAAGTTGTTCTGAGCCTATTTTGTGGGTTGGTTTCAGGGGCGATTTTACTGATTATCTTTACGGCAGTGCTGGCTTCATTCATTCAGTCTTGGCCTTATGATTTGTCTTTGACCTTAGCGCATTACAGTTTTGAATATGTCGATGGTGGCGGTTGGGCAGCGTACTTTAACTCGATTCGCATGGCACTCTTTAGTACGGTTTTTGGAACAGCACTGATTTTTATGGTGGCACTATTAACCGAACGTTTTAAGGCACATCAATTCATTAAAAACTATGTGCAAGCTTTGGTTTTATTACCACTTGCTGTGCCGGGGCTGGTTCTAGGTATTGCTTATATTTTGTTTTTTAACCAGCAGAGTAATCCGTTAAATGTGCTGTATGGAACCATGACCATTTTGGTGATTTCAACCATCGTGCATTATTACACTGTGCCACACCTCACTTTAACCAATGCCATTAAACAAATTCCGCTACAGCTCGACCAAGCAGCAGAAACTTTAGGTACATCGAAGTGGAAAACCTTTTGGAAAGTGTATTTGCCTATGTGTTTTCCAGCGCTATGCGATGTATCGGTCTATATTTTTGTGAATGCCATGACCACTGTGTCAGCTGCGATTTTCCTTTATTCACCAGACACCAGTTTAGCTGCGGTAGCTGTTTTAAATATGGATGATGCAGGAGATACCGTTGCTGCTGTTGCTATGAGCATTTTGATTTTAACCACCTCATGTGTTGTAAAACTCATTCACTGGTTATTTACCAGAAAAATTATGGCAAGAAGTCAGCAATGGCGTGAAAGCACTCACTAAGTTTTAGCTAAACACAATTTTTATTTAACTGACTGAAATTGAATGCTTTGTTCAACAAGGCAAGGGTTTATTCATCCTAAATTTCGCAAATTGGAAGTCTTATGAATCACGCACAGTTTGATTTAATTGTTGTCGGAGCCGGTATTTTAGGTTTGTCCGCTGCCATACAAGCGCAAGAACAAGGCTTAAAAGTTTGTATGTTCGAGAAAAATGCCAAACCTGTGGGTGCAACTCGTCGTAATTTCGGCATGGTCGGAACTTCGACATTAACCCATCCAGAGCAACAGTGGCGAAAGTACGCTCTTGAAACGCGTTGTTTTTATCAACGCATTCAGGCTGAAACCGATATTTCATTTGAGCAAAGACAAGGTGTCTATCTCGCCAATACGTCACTTGAATGGCGAGTTTTAAATGAGTTTGTCGAGCGTGCAAATCATTATCAAATTCCAGTTCATTTGCTAAACCATGATGAACTGGTCACCCAATTTTCTTATTTAAATCCTTCGCAGCATTTTCAAGGCGGTTTGGTTTTTGGGGAAGATTATTCGGTCGAACCACATGTGATTGGGCAGCGACTGTTGGCATATGCCGAAAGAAAAGGTGTAGAGATTTATACCAATGCCTGTGTTGTTCAAACTCAATATCAGCAGGAAAGTTGTCAGGTTCGTTTGGCAAGTGGTGAGACTTATCGAGCAAATAAAGTTTTGATCTGTCACGGTGAAATCATCGATGTTTTATATCCAGATCTCTTACAAAGCTTGAACCTGAAACGTTGTGGTTTACAAATGGCGCTGACGCAACCATTTCAACAAAAATTAAATGCTTCTCTTTATTCAGGCTTATCTATCTCACGTTATCCGGCTTTTGAAATTTGCCCAAGTCATTCTGAGTTGGTTAAAGCGTCACAGCAGGGATTCATTAAAGAATTTGGTATCCATATTCTGATTAAACAAAACGAATTTGGTGAACTGATCGTGGGCGATAGTCACGAATACCATCCGATTAATGAAGCGCCCCAGTTTGAGCAGCGTGAAGAGATTAATGAGTTTATCCAAGCTTACTGTCACGAAAAATTAGGGCTGACTTTACCTCCAATTCAAAAACGCTGGAATGGTTATTACCTGACTCATGAACATGAGTTGGCCTGTGTTACTGAAGCTGAAAAAAATATCTTTCTGGTGAGTGGGATTGCCGGCAAAGGCATGACCACAGGGGCTGGGTTTATGAAAGAAATATTAGAACAAAATATTTATTAGTTTGTCATCTGGTTTAAACCAGATTAATGTATATTGAAATGAACGCAAAAGAAATGAGTAACATTATGAACATGCAACCCCAACTCGATATGGATTTAGAGAACAAGTATTTGCTTCTCACTCCAGGGCCATTATCAACATCGGCAACAGTACGCCGTGCCATGCAAAAAGACTGGTGTACTTGGGACCAAGAATACAACTCGCTGGTACAAGATATCCGCTCTCGTCTAGTCAACTTGGCAACCAGCCAACCTGAAAAATATACGGCTGTGTTAATGCAAGGCAGTGGAAGTTTTGCGGTTGAGTCTGTGCTTGGTTCAGCTATTTCGCGTGATGGCAAAATCTTGATCATTAATAACGGTGCATATGGTGCACGTATGGTGCAAATGGCGCGTTGCTTAAATATTGAAGTTGTAGAGCTGAACTATTTAGAAACTCAAACACCAGATTTACAAGAAATTGAGCGCGTTTTACACGATAAAACCATTAGCCATGTTGCGTGTGTACACTGTGAAACCACCACAGGAATTTTAAATCCGATTCAAGACATTGGCCGTTTGGTGAAAGCAGCAGGAAAAATCTGGATTGTGGATGCCATGAGTTCATTCGGTGGTGTGCCTATGGATATTGCCGAGCTTGAAATTGATTTCCTGATTTCAAGTGCAAATAAATGCATTCAAGGTGTTCCGGGCTTTGGTTTTATTTTGGCAAAACGTGATTGCCTAGAGGCATGTAAAGGTTTGGCACGTTCGGTTAGTCTCGACTTGTATGACCAGTGGAACACGATGGAGCAGCATAACGGTAAATGGCGTTTTACCTCGCCAACCCATGTAGTACGTGCATTTTATCAAGCATTACTTGAGCTTGAAGCCGAAGGTGGAGTCGCTGCACGTTATCAACGTTATTTACAAAACCAGCAAACCTTATCTAAAGGTATGCAACAACTGGGCTTTGAATTGGTGCTCGGTAAAGAGTGCCCACAATCACCCATTATTACTACTTTTCTTTACCCAACAGCCGAGACATTTAGCTTCCAGTCATTTTATGAAGCTTTGAAAAAATCAGGTTATGTGATTTATCCGGGTAAAGTCACCGACCTCAACTGCTTCCGTATTGGCAATATTGGCGAAGTTTATATTCATGACATTGAAGGACTTCTTGCTGCAATTGCGAGTTATTGCAAAAACCTCCTCAATCAAGCTGTAACAGCATAATTGTTTAAATCATTTGCATTAAAGGAATTACACCATGACGACCAACAATACACAAATTCAGGCTGTTGTTTTTGACTGGGCTGGTACAACTGTAGATTTTGGCTCACGCGCACCAATTTTAGCTTTTATGGCTTTATTTAAAGACAATAAAGTTGAAATTACGGTTGAAGAAGCTCGTGCACCAATGGGTTTAGAAAAACGTGATCATATTGCAGCAGTTTTAAAAATGCCGCGTGTAGCAGCGGCATGGCAGGAAGTATATGGGAAGCCTGCAACTGAAGCAGATATTGACCGTTTATATAAAGACTTTATTCCATATCAATTAAATTCTATTCCGAAATGTTCTGCTTTAATTCCGGGGGCATTGGAAACGTTTGAAAATATTAAAAAGCGTGGTGCAAAAATTGGCAGTAACACGGGCTATGCATCTATGATGATTGGTCGTTTGGTTAAAGATGCTGCCGATCAGGGCTATCGACCGGACTGTATCGTTACGGCAAGTGACGTAAAATTTGGCCGTCCATATCCTGAAATGCTATGGAAGAACTTAATTCAACTCGACGTATCCGACATCAAAACTGTTGTAAAAGTAGATGATACCGTGGTGGGCATTGATGAAGGTTTAAATGCCGGATGTTGGACAGTAGGACTTGCGATTAGTGGCAATGAAGTCGGTTTAAGCTATGAAGAGTGGAGCGCGTTATCGGCTGATGAACAGATTGTACTAAAAGATAAGGCATACCAAAAAATGAATGCATCGGGCGCTCACTATGTGATTGATAGTGTCGCCGACTTACCAAATGTACTCGATGATATTGAACGCCGTTTGGGGCAGGGTGAACGACCTTAAACAGAGTTTAGGTCTATATATTTTTAAGCTTAGCTCCCTTGGGAGCTAAGCTTACCTAAAAAATTAAAATGAAGAGTAATAAACTCTACATACGTGGAAATAAGGAGTAACTTTGAAACGTCAATTCCTTATTTCCTGCTAACCATCTAAAACATATGTTTAGATAGTTAGTACCATCAATCCTATAGGTACAGGACCTATAGGATTTTTTGATGGATCTCTTTACGACTTTTGTGGGTCGTATATTTTTTCTTTAATGAATAAGGCTGGTATCACACCACAAATTAGGTAGGCAGCACCCATCACGACAAAACCTAAACCAATAGACCCGCCGGATGCCAAGAAACCAATCGTTGCAGGGGCTAATGCAGCGCCTAAACGTCCGACGTTATAAGCACCGCCAATGGCTGTACCGCGAATGGCAGTCGCAAAACTTTCGGTCATATAGGTTGCATTTACGCCATAAGGGATGCCGTATAGAAAACCAAAGGTCACCAGTAAATATAAAATGTTGCTTGGCGAGTTATAAAAAACAATCAGAGGTAGGAAAATAGCAGTGCCGATTGCACCAAAGGCATAAGTAAAACGACGCCCTAATTTATCGGCCATCATACCCGCAAGAACTTTACCTAAAATCATGGCGGTATATGTACCTACCATATAGGCGGTCATTTCCTTAAATTTCATACCGAGTTCACTTTCAAGGTATGACGGCATCCAGTTATTTACGCCATAATAGCCAAACTGTAAAAACCCTGCCGTTAACGCCCATAAGATAAACATATTGCGGTTTCGTTTATCTTGGAAAATAAGCTTAAATGCCGAAGTTTTCGAGGCGTTTTGAGCCACAACTGGTTGTTGTAGTCGAGACTTTTGCCATGCTTCTGGTTCAGGTACAAGCACATGCATGAGAACA
The DNA here is from genome assembly GCF_000588095.1 of Acinetobacter sp. 1130196. Taxonomy (NCBI): domain Bacteria; kingdom Pseudomonadati; phylum Pseudomonadota; class Gammaproteobacteria; order Moraxellales; family Moraxellaceae; genus Acinetobacter; species Acinetobacter sp. 1130196. The sequence continues at coordinate 46,480 of NZ_JFWX01000027.1, forward strand.
GCAATAATGACGGGAATAATCGCAACATAAAACAGCATGCGCCAGCCATGATCAGGAATAATCCAGCCTGCAAGTAAGGTCGCAACAATATAGCCAACGGTCCAGCCAGCTTGTAAAGTGCCAAGTACTGTTGTGCGGAAACGTGTTGGGACATACTCGGCCATGAGAGTATTACAGGCGATATAAAGTGAACCCAAGCCAAGAGATGCAAAAAATCTTAAAATACCAAACTGAAGAAAGCTGTGGGTAAAACCTAAGCCACAGGTAAGAAGTGAGAAAATTAAAATAGAAATAACCACAATGCGCACGCGACCAAATTTATCGCATGCCCATCCCCCAAAAATGCCACCAACAGCCATACCTGCTAATGTAAAACTGCCAAGCATACCTGCTTGTACTGAACTTAATCCAAAATCTGCCTTAATACTATTTAAGCTATAAGACAGCAGCATCAAATCTGCACCATCTACCAACAGTGCCAGAAATGCAAAAATAAATGCTATTTTCCACGTATGAGGCTGTATACGAGAAAGACCTTCTTTGTAATTTGTAGCCATAATCCATTACCTACATTTGATAAAAAGCACTTCAAGTCGTTTTGAAGTGCTTTAAATTTGATTAAGACGCAGCGCGAATCATATTTCGGGCAATAATCACTTGTTGAATTTGAGTGGTCCCTTCATAGAGACGGAACAGACGAACATCTCGATAAAAACGTTCAATGGCATATTCACTGATGTAACCCGCACCACCATGAATTTGTACGCAGCGATCAGCAACGCGGCCACACATTTCGGTTGCAAACATTTTTGCGCAAGAAGCTTCCGTGCTAACGTTTTGTCCCGCATCGCGTAGGCGGGCAGCGTCTAAGACCATACATTTAGCTGCATAAATTTCAGCTTTTGAATCGGCAAGCATGGCTTGAATGAGTTGGAACTCGGCAATTGGTTGTCCAAATTGCTTGCGTTCGATGGCGTAATTTAAAGAGTCGTCTAGCATTCGAGTTGCTGCACCGACACTCAAGGCAGCAATATGCAAACGGCCTTTATCGAGTACTTTCATGGCCGTTTTAAAACCAACACCTTCAACACCACCAATGAGTGCTGAGGCAGGAATACGACAATTTTCAAAAATAACGTCACAGGTATGGGCGCCTTTTTGTCCCATCTTTTTATCGCGTTTGCCAAGAGAAATGCCCGGAGTTTGGCTATCCACAATAAAAGCAGAAATGCCACCAGCGCCTTTAATATCAGAGTTTGTACGTGCCATGACTGTAAATACGCCAGCATGTGGCGCATTGGTAATAAAGCGTTTGGTACCATTTAAAATATAAAACTCACCATCTTTTACTGCGGTGGTTTTTAAAGATGCCGCATCAGAACCTGCGTCAGGTTCGGTTAAGCAAAAAGAACTGATCACTTCACCACGAGCTAGACGCGGTAAGAAAAATGATTTTTGTGCTTCGGTCCCATCAATAATCAAACCACTTGAGCCAATGCCATTATTGGTCCCAATAAGAGAGCGAAAAGCAGGAGAGGTACGACCTAATTCAAAAGCGACATAGACCTCTTCTTCCATCGTTAGGCCAAGACCTTCGTATTCTTCAGGAATGGTTAAACCAAATAAGCCGAGAGCTTTCATTTGCTCAACAATCTCTTGAGGAATTTCATCCGTTTCAGCGACTTCATTCTCATGAGAAATTAAGACACCTTCAACAAATTGTCGAATCATATCAACAAGTTGATTTAAGGTTTCCTGATCTCGAATCATAGTCTCGTCCTTTTACTCTATGCAAAAAACATCAATGTGATGTTCGTAAAATCACCAATATTTGAAGTGATAGTAATCAAAGGATGAGCGCAAAACAATATATTTTGAAAATTAATTTCGCAATGCGATACTTTGTTATTGTTTTATCTTTGGCTAATTTATTGATTTATTTAAGCTATATTTTCTTATAAAAAATCATCATTTTTAGTGGAAAATTAAAGTTTGATTTTTAAAAAGAGCCGTGTATATTAAAAATATATATCGCTATGCGAAATTTTAAATGGATAAGTTTTCCTATAGGAAATGAATCACAAATTATAGTGGGATGAAGATGGGTGCTTTAAATGGAATTCGGGTGCTTGACTTAAGTCGGGTATTGGCTGGGCCTTGGTGTGGACAGATTCTTGCCGATTTAGGCGCAGAAGTAATCAAGATTGAACGGCCGAAAGTTGGTGACGATACTCGTTCTTGGGGACCACCTTGGATGAAAGATGACTCAGGTCAAGACACTCAAGAAGCCGCTTATTATCAGTCAACTAACCGCAATAAATTATCGGTTGCCATCGACATTGCCAATCCTGAAGGCCAAGAATTGATTAAAGCACTTATTCAAGACACCGATGTCGTGATTGAAAACTACAAAGCGGGTTCTTTGAAAAAGTACGGTTTGGACTACGAGTCTTTATCTGCAATTAACCCTAAACTGGTGTATTGCTCAATTACAGGTTTTGGTCAAACTGGTCCCAGAGCAGAAGAACCCGGTTATGACTTTATTATTCAGGGTATGGGCGGACTCATGTCGGTCACTGGTGAGCGTGATGATTTGCCGGGCGGAGGACCACAAAAAGTAGGCGTTGCATTTTCTGACTTAGCCACAGGACTTTATTCTACGATTGCCATACAGGCTGCTTTACTCAACCGCCATGTGACAGGTTTGGGCCAATACATTGATATGGCTTTGCTTGATGTTCAAATTGCCACAATGGCAAATCAGGGAATGAACTATCTTTCATCGGGTAATATCCCTAAACGTTATGGCAATGCACACGCTAATATTGTGCCTTATCAAGTATTCAAAGCCTCTGACCGTGACTTCATTATTGCATGTGGAAATGACACTCAGTTTATTCAACTCTGTCGAAGTATTGGTTTACCCGATTTACCAAATGATGCGCGTTTTGCCCGAAATGCAGACCGAATCAAGCATCGCAATGAAATTATCGGAATTTTACAAACTCACTTTTTAACAAAAACAGCAGATGAATGGGTAGACGCAATCTATGCGGCTAAAGTTCCGGTCGGTGTCATTAATAACTTGGAACAAGCTTTCCAAGAACCACAAGTGATAGCCCGAGAAATGTTAGTCGAGATGAACCATCCTCAACGTAAAAAATTGAAGATAATTGGCTCACCAATCAAACTTTCTAGAACTCCTGTTGAATACAAAACAGCACCTCCACTGTTGGGTGAACATACGCAGGCGATTTTAGGGCGAGTAGTATCTACAGAAAAGTTAGCAGAGCTTAAAGAAAAGGGCGTAATTGGATAAGTAACTTAAAAGCGAAAGGTTAAAATGATATTTAAAATCAGAAAATAAAATATTTAATCTTTCGCTTTAATGAGTTAAATGAAGTTATTTTATAAATGCAGACTTGGACGTTTGCTCTTTTGCTATTTATAGAAAAAATAGATTATAATTTTCGCAGTGCGAAACAAAATATGGATTGGTATGACAATGAACGATGCAGTTGATGCAGAACAGACAGAAAAACTACTCGCGCCTTTAAGGCATGAATTATTACATCCGATTGAAGACATGCAGGATGAAAATGATCGCCAATTTATTACTGCATTAGCACGTGGTTTAGAACTATTACGTTGTTTTACGCCTAAGCATCAGCATTTGGGCAACCAAGAGCTTGCTCAGATGACTGGTTTGCCAAAACCGACCATTACTCGCCTGACACATACCTTGTCGCGTTTGGGTTATATCAAACAAGTGCCAAACTCAAGCAAATTCCAGCTTTCAGTTGGTGTTCTTGCTTTTGGTTATTCCATGCTCTCTAACGTATCGATTCGCTCTATTGCTCATCCATATATGAAAAATTTGGCAGACTATGCTGGTGCTGCTGTAGCAATGGCAACACGCGATCGACTGAATATGATTTATCTTGATGTCGTTCAAGGTAAAGGCAATATGACCATGCGCCGTCAAGTCGGAACCTATTTACCGATTCACTTAAGTTCAATGGGGCGTGCATGTTTAGCTGCCATGCCAGAAGATGAAAGAGAGTTCTTGCTTAATGCCATTCGTAACAAGCACAAAGAAGACTGGATCAAAATTAACCGTGATCTAGACAAAGCCTTTAAAGACTACCAAGATTTTGGATACTGTTTTTCAATTGGCGAATGGCATAAAGACGTTAACTCGGTTGCGGTTCCACTCATTCATGAACAACATGGTTTGCTGGTATTTAACTGTGGTGGTCCAAGCTTTATTATGAACCGTGAAAAACTCGAAGAAGATATTGCACCGCGTCTTTTACACATGGTGAATAATATTCGTACCGAGATTAGCTAAACGTATTTGATTCATTTATAAAAGCCAGCTTTGTTTTTCAAGGCTGGCTTTTTAGTGTGCGAATTTTAGGCCGTTTGCTTATGGAAGTTCGGTTTTCTTTTTTCTTTGAAAGCATTTAATGCTTCTTTAAATTCGGAACCCTGTAAACAACGCGAGAAAATAGTCGACTCATGATCAATACGATTGAGTAGATCATCGATTGGCATATCTCTTAGTAACTTTTTACTGAGCTGTAAGGCTTGGCTTGGTTTGTGAGCGAGTTTAATGGCTACGTCTTCAACCACTTGATCCAGCTCAGTTACTTCAAATATCTCATTAACCAAACCATAAATTTTTGCTTGATCTGCCGAAAATTTTTCACCTAGTAAAATAAGTTCCGAAGCACGAGCAAAACCCAATAATCTTGGCAAGATGTAACTTGAACCTGCTTCAGGTACAAGTCCCAAATTCACAAAGGGAAACTGAAAAATAGAGTTTTGGCTTGCATACACAAGGTCGCAATGTAGAAGCATAGTGCTGCCAATGCCAATTGCCATACCATTTACTTTAGCAATAATCGGTTTTGGAAACGTTGCTAAGCTTTTTAAAAAAACAATGGAAGCGGGTGGTTCTGAACTGGTGGTATCGCGTTTTTCAAAAGCATTAACGTCATTACCACTCGTAAATGCCGAACCTTCACCAGTAAGTATGACCACATGGACATCTTGATTGGTTGCAGCCTTATCTAATGCCTGACTTAAAGCCGTATACATTTCATAATTAATTGCATTCTTTTTAGTGGGGTTACTCATGGTGAGCGTTAGTATATTTTTATCAAAATGCTCCTGAATTGTACCTGTTTTAAGCTCGCTTTGAGTTACATTGTCCTGTTGCATCATTTATTCCTTTAAATTAACTATTTGAAAAATATATTCTTTCAGTTGGTGAAAGCTCATACTTTTCAGATAACTTGCTGTCTAAAACTTAAACTTATTAAAATGATGCTATCGAAAAATAATTCCGTTATCAATTATTTTGTTTTATATTGTGGTATAAAATTTTGTATTGTGAAATTTTTATCTTAAGTCACTTTAAATGATGACAGGATTTATGCGTAAATAAGCATCTAGCTCTACTAAGGAAATGAGAAGCTAGTTATAGAATGGTGAGTGGAAAGAATATGAAGACCAAAATTACAGAACTATTTGAAATCGAGCATCCAATTATTCAAGGTGGTATGCATTATGTTGGTTTTGCAGAGCTTGCGGCTGCAGTTTCGAACGCGGGTGGGTTAGGTATTATCACTGGTCTGACTCAGCGTACGCCTGAAAATCTGGCAAAAGAAATTGCACGTTGCCGAGAAATGACCGACAAGCCTTTTGGAGTAAATTTAACCTTTTTGCCTACCGTAAATACTCCTGATTATCCGGGTTTTGTAGAAGTAATCATTAAAGGTGGAGTCAAGATTGTAGAAACAGCAGGGCGTAATCCTGAACAGGTCATGCCGTATTTAAAAGCTGCTGGTATTAAAGTAATTCACAAATGTACTTCGGTTCGACATAGCTTAAAAGCGCAGCAAATTGGATGTGATGCAGTTTCTGTAGATGGTTTCGAGTGTGGTGGGCATCCTGGTGAGGATGACGTGCCCAATATGATTTTATTGCCCTTAGCTGCCGATGCGTTAGACATCCCATTTGTTTCCTCAGGTGGTATGGCAGATGGACGCTCACTCGCGGCTGCTTTAGCGATGGGAGCCGATGGAATTAATATGGGAACGCGCTTTATTGCGACTCAGGAAGCTCCCGTACATGCAAATGTGAAACAGGCGATTCTGAATGCAACCGAACGAGATACGCGTTTAATTATGCGTGCTTTGCGAAATACTGAACGTGTCATGAATAATGCGGCCGTAGAAAAAATCGTGGCAAAAGAAAAAGCGCTCGGCGATAGCATTAAATTTGAAGATATTATTGAAGAAGTTGCGGGAGTCTATCCAAAAGTTATGATTGATGGAGATGTTAATGCAGGTGCATGGTCATGCGGTTTAGTGGCAAGCTTGATTCATGATATTCCGACATGCGATGAACTGGTTAGCCGAATTGTCAAAGAGGCAGAAGATATTATTCGCGGACGTTTATTAAGCTTGTTATAAAGTAAAATTATTATCTATATTAATCTTAATAATAGAGCAAGATTTCTTTGTAGTAAGTAATATAGTGATCTAAATTTAATAATAGATTAAATTTAGATCATTATATAGAACACCCGGCGAATTCAAACATGAGGTGCGACAGTTTCAAAAGCCATATGATAATCAACAAGCTGAGCAAATTTCTCTAATGGTGTAAGCCAATCTAACGCCTTTCTAGGACGAGTATTCAGTGACATGGCAACTTGATTTAAATAATGCTGATCTGCCTGATTTAAATCAATCCCTTTAGGTAAATATTGCCTAATTAAACCATTCATATTTTCGCATGTGCCTTTTTGCCAAGGTGAATGTGGGTCACAGAAATATACATCTATGCCTAAATCTTCTTCGAGTATTTTATGTTCTGACATCTCGCGTCCACGGTCATAGGTCAACGTT
>NZ_JFWX01000028.1:0-53330 GCF_000588095.1 Acinetobacter sp. 1130196
GAAATGTCTTTAAACGCTTTGCTATTTGCTGAGGAGACCATAAACAACGGATCGCTTCAACAATAAATTTCCAGAGGATTGAATCGATTTTGAGTTTTCTGTGACCACGTCTACGTCTAGCGAAGGTGTTATCAGAAGCATATCGAGCTTGATAAACGTCATTGATGCTATTTCTTTTAAGCTCACGATAGATCGTACTAGGATGTCTTTTAATGAGTTCAGCAAATTTTCTGGCTGAAAAGCCTTCTTTTCTTGACTCAAGCATTAATGCAGTACGATCTTCAAAGTTAAGATGATGGTATGACAATTTTATATACTCCATAAACCCTTTAAATTAATTAGGTGGTTTATGTCGCACTTCAAGTTTTACTCTGCCCTTGTTTAAGCAGCAGACAACTTTTTAAATCTTATTATTTTGCAATTTTTCAGCTCCCGATTCTGCCCGAACTTTTATTTAAAAAGATACCGAAATTAGGCCGTAAGTTTCTAAAGTCATCAGACATGACCGAACAGCAAATTGAAATATTCGAGACTGAGTTTATAAAAGAAAATAGGCTAACTACGGCGTTAAACTGGTATCGGGGCTTTTTTTGGGACAAGCCTGAAAATCCTTTTAAATCAATAGACGTCCCCACTCTTTTTATTTGGGGTAAGCATGATATTGCAGTAACAGAAAAAAGTGCCAAGTTAAATTCAGGCTATTTTAAAAATAATTATAAGGCTATTTTTATGGATGCCTCTCATTGGATTCCTTATCAAAATGCACCTGAACTCGTACAATACTTTTTAGAATCTATACATGATCAAGCATAATCTTATAAATAAAAAAACCTCTCTATAATGAGAGGTCTTTTTATTTAAAATTCTTTTTAAATCGAGAACGAAGAACCACAACCACAGGTTGTTGTCGCATTCGGGTTTTGCACAATAAAGCGTGAACCTTCAAGGCCTTCAACATAATCAACCACTGAGCCAACTAAATATTGATAGCTGAGCGAGTCAACCAGCATCTTTACATCGCCATTTACAAATTCAGCATCATCTTCATTTACGCTTTCGGCGAAATTGAAGCCGTATGAAAACCCTGAACACCCGCCTCCGGTTACATATACACGTAACATGAGATCGTCATTCCCTTCACTATCACGGAGTTGGCGTACCTTATTGGCAGCATTATCTGTCAAAACTAGAGCTTGGGCATTCATGATGATTGTTCCTCGGATTTTGCTGTGCCTTTCAAAATAAAAAAGACCCTATATTGAGTATAGCATAATCAATATAGGGTCTGTCTTCGAAGTTTAAAGCGAATCTTGAGTATTTTTATCAAGATTATTTGTAATTCTCATCTTGTAAGCCACATTCAAAGTTTTTCGCGTCTTGCTTACAACGGAATTGCCATAATAGTTTCATCATCCGTTTATCATAAACGCCGCGCTTTGTAAGGTTAATTCGTGATTCACGCATAAGCTTTTGATAGCCTGGTTTATCCGCAGCAGGTACATCCATCCAGTATTTTTGCGGAATATCCGCTTTCATTTTACCTAAGATAGTAAAGGCACGTGGTAACTGGCCTGCCACCCACTCTCTAGATTTTTGACCAAATCCAGTTGGGAATTTATCTGGACGGATAATAATATTTCCAGTCACCTGTAAGATTGGATAGTTAACGATTGCTCCTTTCGTACCTAAGCCTTTTTGTAGTTCTAAAGGTTTAAAAGCTGCTGCTGGGGCACCAATAATATCAACCTGATGATTATTAAATTTAGCTCCAAAGTTAGTCACATCAGCACTCACAGCCTGTGCCCCTACCTGCTGAACCATAATTTTTTGCGCTTCATCGTAATCTAGTACAGCAATTTTTTTACCCGCAGCTTTCGCCACTGTATTAATACTACGGTCGTTTACTAAAAGGTAAGCGTCCCCTACCGGAATAACACCAACGACTTCATAGCGCCCATTCACCATATATTTACTAAAGGTTGGACTCGCCAAACCTTGCATGACTTTAACAGCAAGTTTGAGATCGGGAATCGCACCAATAGCATCTAATGAACCTGTAAATGAGTTGAATTGACGCCCACGCATACCCGATACGCTAATGCCATCACACTTACCAGCTTTAAAATCTTCAGCAATCACTGCTTCGTTTTGATTTACTTTGAGTTCGATATCAGCTCCCCAGTTTTTCGCTGCAAGCTGATAATCTTTCATGAGTGCATAGACGTCACCATTTTTACCAACGAAGTCAAAAACACAAATAGTTTGTTTGGCTTCGGCTGCAAATGAAATTGTTGTGAGTCCCATCGCAAGTAAAAGCGTTTTGGAAAATCGCATATTCTTTTCCTTTCCTTGTAGATTTTTTGTTTTTAGCATCAAGAAATTTCACGCTGGTCGGCATGATTCTCATGAGATATGCTTCATCTAAAATTTGCGTTTAAGATATTTTTACGAGCAATTCTGTTTATATGAGCTCAATTAAAGAAAAATAGATATTTAAATATCGATAGTACTTCTTTGATCACTCACATCCTTGTTCAGTTTTTATACCTTCATATATCCAGATGAAGTTTTATCTTCAAATTAGATTAGCGACTTTTCAATTCACCACAATGGCTGAATTGACAGCCTATATAAAGCAAAAAAGCCTAGAACTAAGTCTAGGCTTTTAAGATCAATATGAATTATTCACCAGGCATTGAACATTCAAAGTTAGCTTTGTCTACAGAACAACGTGCTTTTTTCAATACAGACATCATACCAGCATCGTAAATACCACGTTTAGTTAAGTCCATACGGCCATCACGTAACATTTTTTGATACTTAAGTTTGTCTTCAGCACTTAGGTTCATTTTATATTTACCTGGAATTTGCGCTTCTAAACGGTTAATCATTGCAAAGTTTTTAGGTAATTGTTTCACGAACCAGTCACGAGACTTTTGGCCAAAGCCAGCAGGGAATTTATCAGCACGTAATACTAGGTCAGCAGTTACATGTAATACGGGGAAGTTCCACATTACACCATTTGCACCCAAACCTTTGTTTAATTCTAATGGTTTGTATGCATAAGCAGGCGCACCTACCATATCTACCTGACCATTGTTAAATTTAGCAGCAAAGTTTGAAATATCAGAAAGAACCGCCTGAGCACCTACACGCTGCACCATAATTTTTTGTGCATCGTCATAGCCTAACACGGCGAATTTTTTACCCGCAGCTTTTTCAACAGAGTTGATGTTTTTGTCACGTACGAAAATGAATGCTGAACCTAGCGGAGAGATACCAGCAACTTCGTATTTTTTACCACCAAGGTTAGTTGTCATTTTGGCAGCATTACGTGCATCTAATACATAAGTAATAGCACGTTGCGCGATTTGGTTATTAGGAACACCACCAAGCGAGTCGATTGATCCTGCGAATTTGTTATATTGGCGTGCACGCATAGCAGTCATTGCTACAGCATCACATTTACCAGCTTTGAAATCATTATCTGCAACAGCCTCGTCCTGACGAGGAACCAAGTTAATTTCAGTACCCCAGCCTTTTGCAGCTAGAGCCCATTCTTCCATCATTTTATATGAGTCGCCTGCTTTTCCTAAGAGGTCGAATACACACACGGTACTCGCTGCTTGCGCTGAAGCAGAAAAACCAACAACAGAAGCGGCAGCCATAGCAAGTACGATTTTTTTCATTTTCTTCATCCTTCCACGGAACAGATTTTTTGTTTGAAGTTTCCTTTCAAACACAGATATTAATCATGTTTTTTAGAAAAAAATAGAGCTTTTACTCAAATATTTTTATCTCATTGGATCATTGTTTGTGCTATTTAAATTATTTATCAAAATTAAAAACTACTAATTTTCCGTAAGTTACTTTTTATATTCACAATTTTCATACCCATATTCAGCTTTGAAATATGTGTAGCGATTTTGTGATTAAAAAACAAACTACTCACCATTGAGCGTACATTCAAAATTTGTTCGTTCAATGGTACATCGTGCACGTTTTAGTACACTCATCATGGTTGCGTCATATACTCCTTGCTTTGTAAGGCCAAGGCGACCTTCTCGTAATATTTTTTGATATTTCAGTTTATCTTCAACTGAAAAATTGATTTTAATTTTAGAGGGTACTCCAGCTTCCAACCGTTTCACCATCGCAAAATTTTGCGGTAATTGCTTAATGAACCAGTCACGAGACTTCATTCCAAAATTGGCTGGAAACCTATCACTTCTTGCAATTAAGTCCCCTGTAACGTTGACTACGGGAAAAGTAAACATTGCCCCATTTGTTCCAATACCTTTGCCTATTTCTAATGGTTTATACGCATAAGCAGGAGCGGCAATGGCATCGACTTGGCCATTATTAAATTTTTTCACAAAATCTGTAATTTCTGATGGGATAGGATGCGCACCTACACTTTCCACCATAATTTTTTGGGCTGCGTCATATTGTAAAATAGCAAATTTAGTACCGCGTACTTTTTCAATTGAGTTGAGGCTTTTATCTCTTACAAACAAATAAGCCAAACCAATCTGGACAATCCCCACCACCTCGTAGTTTGTTCCATTTTGTGCAGTTACCATACGATGTTTATTACGTTGGTCTAAAACGTAACTAATTGCCTTTTGAGCAATTGCATTACTTGTCACCCCACCAATAGCATCAATCGAACCTGCAAATTTATTGTAATTTCGCGCTCGCATTGAGGTCATATAAGCTGCGTCACATTTGCCCTCACGCAGTCTACGATCTACCAAAGCTTCGTCTTGAAATGGAATTAAAGTAATGTCGGCCTGCCAACTTTTCGCTGCCAGTGCCCACTCTTCCATCATTTTGTAGGATTCACCTGATTTTCCCAATAAATCGAATACACATACATTTTGCCCAGCATGTGCTGTTCCCATAGCACAGCAAAATACTGCACCAATTATCCCCAATCCTTTTTTCATTTGACTTTCCTTAGTCTAGTTTTATTAGGAGTTCATTTATCAACCAAGTTTTAAATTGTTTTTATTTTAGCCATATTTTTTAGAATGTGGTCTATCTCGTTAAAAATTTAGATATTTTCAGACGAATAGCTTTAATAAAGATAGGTTAAGCCATGCAATCTCAACATTTAGAAACTAAAACTCTGAAAGTTTTGTTTTCAGGTTCAGTTCTCTTTAAAATACAGCATCCCTAACTCACCTCGATAAGACAAGATGATTCAATTTGACCAAGTTTCTTTACGCCGCGGTGGACGTGTTCTCTTTCAAAAAGCGTCTATGCAATTACACCCAGGTTGGAAGATTGGTCTGACTGGGGTCAATGGTGCAGGTAAATCAACATTATTTGCAGCATTACTAGGCAGTTTAGGCGCAGATGAAGGTACTCTTACTCGCCCTTCGGTCTGGACAGTGGCGCATATGGCACAAGAAGTTAAAGCTCTAGACATGCCTGCCATCGATTTTGTTCTTTCTGGTGATGAAGAATATTGGGATATTCAAAATAAGCTTGCTCATCCAGATCAACTCACAGATTCAGACTTGGCTAAACTACATGGCCGCTTTGATGAAATTCACGGTTATTCAGCACCATCTAAAGCTGCCCAGCTTATGGCTGGGTTAGGGTTTTTTGAACATCAATTACGTTTAAACGTTGCTAGCTTTTCTGGTGGATGGCGTATGCGCTTAAACTTGGCGCGTACATTAATGAGTCGTTCTGATCTACTGTTACTAGATGAACCAACAAACCACTTAGATTTAGATGCAATTTTGTGGTTAGAAGACTGGCTTAAAGCCTATGAAGGTACCCTCATCCTCATTTCGCATGACCGCGACTTTTTAGATGCAATTACAGACCATATTCTCCATATTGAGAATCAGGAACTCACGCTTTACACCGGTAATTACTCCACATTTGAAACAACTCGAAGTGAACGTTTAGCACAACAACAGCAAGCTTTTGAAAAGCAACAAGAAACACGTGCTCACCTACAAAAATTTATTGACCGTTTCAAAGCAAAAGCAACTAAAGCTCGTCAGGCACAAAGTCGTATAAAACAACTTGAGCGTATGCAGCAACTCGCACCTGCTCATGTAGATACACCGTTTACTTTTAGTTTTCGTGAACCGACCAAAATGAGTTCACCGTTGCTGACGTTAGATAATGCCAGCATAGGTTATGGTGAAAAGCTAATTGCTGAAAAAATCAGATTACAAATTACACCAAATTCGCGTATTGGTTTACTTGGTATGAACGGCGCAGGTAAATCAACTTTGATTAAGAGCTTGGTCGGTGATTTACCACTTCTAGCAGGTGAACGTAAAGCTTCAGAGTTACTTAATATTGGTTACTTTGCACAGCACCAAATGGATGCTTTAGACGGCCATGCCAGCCCGATGCTTCAACTTGCCCGTTTGGCAGATAAACAAATTAGTGAAGCCACTTTACGTTCATTTCTGGGGAGTTTCGGGTTTAGTGGTGAACGCATGGATACACCATGTGAAAGCTTTTCTGGCGGTGAGCGCGCTCGTTTGGCCCTAGCACTGATTGTATGGCAGCGTCCAAATGTTTTAATTCTCGATGAGCCAACAAACCATTTAGATCTTGATATGCGTCATGCACTGAGCATGGCTTTACAAGATTTTGAAGGTGCTGTTGTTCTGGTTTCCCACGAACGTCAACTTATTGCCAGTGTGTGTGATGAGCTTCTTTTAGTACACGGCGGCAAATGTACCGAATTTGAAGGTGATTTGCAGGATTATGCTAAATGGCTACGTGAAGCGCGTCAGCAGCAGATCAATGCTCAGACTGCTATAGCAGCAAATAACTCATCTGCTGCTGCCCCTGCTCCAACTAAAGTTGATAAAGAAGCACAGCGTAAGGAAGCCGCACGCCGTCGCGAACAGACTCGTCCTATTCGTAAAAATATTGAAAAAGTTGAGTCACAAATTGAAAAACTTCAACCGCGACTTGCTGAAATTGAAGAAGCTTTAGCAGATAGCTCATTATATGAAGCGAATCGTAAAGATGATTTGCTTAAGCTGATGAATGAACAGACTGAGTTGAAGGCGAAGCTTGAACAACATGAAGAGCAACTTTTAGAACTCATGATGGAACTTGAGGAAATGGAAGCTTCTTTCGAAAACTAAGTTCTTACCAGTACTGGTATTTTTAAGTACCAGTACTGGCTTTTAGTTCAAATTAGAGCTTTATTTGCACTACTATATAAAAATTTGAATGACTTCTAATAATATTTCATTCAGCTGTTAAATTTTTGAGATAGATTCAAATTTGATAACATATAAAACTTAAGCTACATCTTAAGGGTTGCCATATACAGATAATTTAACTAAATTCTGTAACTTCGTTTTTACCCTTCTTGAGTAGGTATTTAATTCGGGATCAGACAAACTGAATGAATTTTATTGATTTTATTACTAATTTTGAACATTTTTTACCTATTTTAATTCAGGAGTATGGCGCATGGGTCTATGCCATACTCTTTTTGATCATTTTTTCTGAGACAGCTTTTGTTTTTATGTTCTTTTTACCAGGAGATAGTTTACTTCTAACTGTAGGGGCACTTTGCTCAGTAATTGAAATGATGCATCTGGGTTATATGATTACTTTGCTTACCATAGCTGCCACCCTAGGCTATATTGTGAACTACTCTATTGGGCGTCATTTTGGTAACCGTATTTTTGAAGCAAAATCACGTTTTATTAAGAAAGAGTATTTAAATAAAACCAACCGTTATTTCTTACAACACGGTGGCAAAACCATTCTTCTGGCACGCTTTATTCCTTTTGCACGCTCTTTTGCACCATTAGCTGCTGGCTCTAGCAATATGAGTTATGGAAAGTTTTTAATCTATAATGTCGCTGGAGCTATTTTGTGGATCTGCCTTTTGTTAACTGCTGGATATTTGTTTGGCCACGCACTCATTCAAGTTACAGACTTAGTAGAAAATTAATCTTTTTCAAGTTAATCCACTCAAATAAACCAAAAAAATAAAGGGAATGAATCAATCATTCCCTTTATTTTATTTAGATCAAAATGAATCTATCTAAATTTTTTATGGTTTTCATTACGAATATTAACCAGATTTATTGCTTCAGTTTTGGCTTGGTCTAATTGACCTTTATCAACCAATACAGTAACGCGATCAATTTCAGCAACCAACTGATCTAAACCCGCTTGATATTGCTTTACCTGTACATTTTCCGGCGGTAAACCTTCTAACTTATGAGGTAAAGATTTTTTTGAAGATAATGCAGCCTGACGCATAATCACAAGCTGCTGTTTTGCGTTATTGAGATCTTTCGCTTCAGCAAAGGCTTTTGTGCTCTTTGCTAAAGTTTTCATGTCAGCTTCCAAGTCAGCTGCAAATGCAGAATGACTCACTAAAGCTGCACATGAAATCAGCATACTTGCTATAAACTTTTGACTCATCATCTTCTCTCCTTAGACTGATTTAGAATCTAGCTATCAATTAAGCATCAATATCTGCATTTAATGCATTTTCTTCAATGAAGGCACGACGTGGTTCAACGTCATCACCCATTAAGCATGAGAACATACGATCGGCTTCGATTGCATCATCAATAGTCACCTGTAACATATTACGGTTTTCAGGGTCCATTGTGGTTTCCCAAAGCTGTTCAGCATTCATCTCACCCAGACCTTTATAGCGCTGGATCATCATACCGCGACGCGAATCTTGCAGAATGTGCTGCCATACCTGATGGAAGTTAACCACTTGAATACGACGATCACCCTTCTGTAAATATGCACCATCTTCAATTAAATTGAACCAACTCTTAGAGTTCTTCAATAAACGCGCATATTCTGCTGAGTTTAATAGGCCAGCATCAAGTAAGTAAGCATGTGGCAAGTTATGGACATATACAGTCACACGTGGCCAATAATGTGCTGTTTTCTCGCCTTGAGCATTTTCACGTTCGAAGGTTTCAAGCGTAATTTCAGGGCGCAAACTTGGCTGTAGTCTTTGTACAGCTTCGCGTACTTGATCTGCCCATTGCTGTACATAAGCCTGGTCATGGTTCTGATCAGCTTTAAAGGCATCTACTTCAAGTAATGCATCAAGTAAGCTTGCTGGATAACGCAACGTTAAACGTTGTAAGCTCTTTTGTGAAACTTGATAGTCTTGGATCACTTTTGCTAATGCTTCGCCTGTAATTGCAGGTGCTTCTGCACTAATATGCAAAGCAAGCTCATCAATTGCATTTGAAATTAAATAAGTTTCCAAAGCATCATTATCTTTAATATATTGCTCTTGCTTACCTTTTTTCAGTTTATACAAAGGTGGCTGTGCAATATAGATATGACCACGTTCAACTAACTCCGGCATTTGACGGAAGAAGAACGTTAATAACAATGTACGGATGTGCGAACCATCGACGTCGGCATCGGTCATAATAATAATTTTATGATAACGAAGCTTGTCAGGGTTATATTCTTCACGGCCAATACCACAGCCAAGTGCTGTAATTAATGTACCGACTTCCTGACTCGAAATCATTTTGTCAAAGCGGGCACGTTCAACGTTCAAGATTTTACCTTTCAAAGGTAAAATAGCTTGCATTTTACGGTTACGACCTTGCTTAGCACTACCACCCGCAGAGTCACCCTCGACAAGATATAATTCAGAAAGTGCCGGATCTTTTTCCTGACAGTCAGCCAATTTACCTGGCAAGCCTGCGATATCTAATGCACTCTTACGACGTGTCATTTCACGCGCTTTACGCGCAGCATCACGTGCACGAGCAGCGTCAATAATCTTACCAGCAATTGATTTTGCAGCTTGCGGGTTTTCTAGTAAGTAAGCAGAGAACTCTTTGTTCATTGCCTGCTCTACTGCTGGTTTTACCTCACTCGATACCAATTTTTCTTTCGTTTGAGAAGAGAATTTTGGATCAGGAACTTTAACCGAAATAATAGCAGTTAAACCTTCACGCGCATCATCACCAGTCACATTCACTTTTTCTTTCTTGAGAATGTTTTCATTTTCAAGGTATTGGTTTAAGCCACGCGTTAATGCCGCACGGAAACCTGCTAAGTGTGTACCACCATCTTTTTGTGGAATGTTGTTTGTGAAACAACGAACATTTTCTTGATAACTATCATTCCACTGCAATGCAACTTCTACAGCAATGCCGTTATCTGCATCAGCCGTGAAATGGAAAATTTCGTTCAGATGATTTTTACCTTCGTTAATGTATTTAACAAACTCAGATAAACCACCTTCATAGTCATAAACATGTTCAAGATTAATACGCTCATCACGTAAAACGATACGTACACCAGCATTTAAGAAAGAAAGTTCACGTAAGCGGCGCGCTAAAATTTCAACGTTAAAAATGGTTTGACTAAAAGTTTCTGCACTTGGCCAGAAGCGTACAATCGTACCTGTGTTATCCGTTTCACCAATCACACGTAATGGATATTGCGGATCACCATGATGGTATTCTTGTTCATGAATTTGGCCAGCACGATTAATAATTAAATGTAATTTACTAGACAGTGCGTTTACGACTGATACACCTACACCGTGCAAACCACCTGAAACTTTATAGCTGTTATCATCAAACTTACCGCCTGCATGCAGAATGGTAAGAATAACTTCTGCTGCAGATACACCTTCTTCAGGGTGAATATCAGTTGGAATACCACGGCCATTATCTGAAACACTCACCGATTCATCTTCGTGAATCGTGACAATAATTTCGTCACAGTGACCCGCTAAGGCTTCATCGATTGCGTTATCGACAACCTCGAATACCATATGGTGTAAACCGGTACCGTCGTCTGTATCCCCAATATACATGCCCGGACGTTTACGAACTGCATCTAATCCACGTAATACTTTAATACTAGAGGAATCATAAGCCTTTTCATTGGTTTGTTCTGTTTGAGAGGCTGATTGAGACTCTGAACTCATGGTTTCTCCCTAGCAAATATAGGTTTATTCAAAGATGGTTAACATCAAAAAATTATGGTGAAGCAAGACTAACTTGACCGGATTCAACACTGAATAATTGATATGAAATAGACAGATCACGTAAATGTTTTTTTACCGATGCATGATCTAAAGTTGTCATAAAAACCTGGCTACCAAGTTGGCTTAATCGTTCAATTAAACGTTGTTGTGCGGTTAAGTCTAATTCTGCTGTCAGATCATCTAATAATACCACAGTTTCCTTATTACTCGCATGCAACATTGCAATTTGTGACAGTTTTAAGGCAATAATCAGGAGTTTTTTCTGACCTCTTGATAAAACATCATCGGCGTGTCCAAAAGGTGTTTTTAAGCGCAAATCTGCCCGATGTGGACCATACTCTGTATAACGTCTTTCAATGTCTTTTTGATGCTGATTCAGCAAGTCTTGCATGAGCCCCTGCTCTGTATGAAAACCGGGGCTATATTCCAGCTCAATCTCTAAATCAGGCAGTAACTGTCTTAAATCATTTTGGAAATATACATTCCATTGTTCTACGATACTTAAACGCTGTGAGTGTAAAATTTCACCATAATCACTCAACATTTTGTTCCACGGCTCTAAGTCAGCCAAAGAAAGATTGCGTCTTGTTTTGAGTAAGGTATTTCGCTGTTTTAAAGCTCGAGAGTAATACTGCCAAGCAAAATAAAACTCAGGTTCCACGTGGAACATTAGCCAATCTAAAAGCTGACGTCTTGGCTTAGCACCATGGTCAATAATATCTGTACTTTGTGGATCAATATGCTGTAAAGGGAGTAATTTGGCGAGTTGACCTTGGGTTGCAACTGTATCTCCATTTACTTTCATCAACTGCTCGCCAGAAGCGAGTTTCTGCATACCAATTTTTTCAGTTGCTGACTGAGCAAACACAATCGCGTCGTCAGCCTCATATTGAATATAGTTTTTTAGGATATGTGTGCGGAATGAGCGACCTGTTGCAAGTAAATGGATCGCTTCCAAAATTGATGTTTTACCCGAACCGTTAGCGCCATAAAAAACATTAAACGGTTGCAAACCATGGAGTGCAACCGTTTTTAAATTACGCACGCGTTCTATGTTTAAGCGCGTAAGATGCATAGAATTAAACCAGTTTAGACACGCATCGGCATAACAACATAAGTCTGGTCAGGATGAGCAGGATCTTGTACTAATACTGATTGGTTCGCTTCAGTCATGCTCATATTTACATCATCGCCATCTAATACACCCAACACATCAAGTAAATATTGAGCATTAAATGACATTTCTAATGGCGTATTTTGATATTGGATTGCTAAATCCTCAATCGCTTCATCTTGTTCAGGGTTATTTGCACGAAGCTGTAAAGAATCCTGATTAAAGTTTAAGAACACACCACGTAATTTCTCATTACTTAAAATTGCGACACGTTGTAATGATTGTTTAAATACGTCATGACCAATCAAAACATGTTTATCACCACCACGTGGAATCACACGGCGGTAGTCTGGGAATTTCCCATCAATCAATTTTGTCGTAAAACGAACTGTAATATCACCTTGTTCTTTATCACGGCTTGGCGTATTAATCGTTACATTTAATAATTCACGACCAATAAGCAAAGTGAGTTGCTCATCTTCAATACTAAGTAAGCGTTGTAGTTCACCAACAGCTTTACGAGGCACAATTGCTTGTACTAATTGAGACGAACTAGAAGAGGCCAAAATTTCACATAGGGCAAGACGGTGGCCATCAGTTGTGACTGCACGCAATTGATTTTCATCAATTTCTAACAAAGTACCAGTTAAATAAAAACGTACATCTTGTACAGCCATTGCAAAAGCAGTTTTTTCAAATAAACGCTTTAGTTCACGTTGAGTCACCTGTACTTGCGTACCTTGGCTATTCTCAGTATTTAACAACGGGTAATCTTCTGCTGGTAAAGTACCTAATACAAAACGGCTATTACCAGACTTTAAAATACATCTTTGATCTTCAGTAATTTGTAAATCAATCAATGCAGCGGTAGGCAAAGATTTACAAATGTCCATTAACTTACGAGCAGGAACAGTCGTTTCACCTGCTTCAAGACACGCCCCTTCTGATAAAGCAGTGCTCGCCACCAGTTCAACTTCTAAATCCGAACCAGTAATGGTGAGTGCTTGACCATTAGTCTGAATTTTGACGTTTGAAAGAATATTCAAGGTATGACGACGTTCTACCGCACCGACAACATGCGATAAAACATTGAGTAAACTTTCTTTAGCGATTTTCAAACGCACGATTCATTCCTCTAGCAACTTGGAGCAAACATTTCATTTTTTAGCTGTGTACTATGCTGCACTTATGGAGACTTTGCAACAACGTCTTATGATTTCATTAACTCTGAAGAAGACGTAGTAAATTCTTATAATCTTCGTCAAAGATAGGATCTTCTTCCCGCAAACTGACCACTTTTTCACAAGCATGCATCACGGTACTATGGTCTCGCCCACCAAAAGCCATTCCAATTTCCGGAAAACTATCACCAGTCAACTCACGGGCAAGCCCCATTGCCAATTGGCGTGGTCGAGCATAAATTCGTGTCCGTTTTGGACCTACCAGTTCTTTTAGAGGAATACGGAAATATTCACTCACTACACGTTGGATATTTTCCACACTGATTGTACGAGCACGGATTGCCAATACATCTTTTAAAGACTCTCGCACAACATCAAGGTCGATTGGAGCACCTTTAAAACGTGAAATTGCGACAACTTTATTAAGAGCACCTTCAAGTTCACGTACGTTTGCTACCACTTGTTGTGCAATAAATAATGCGCAGTTTCTAGGCAAATCAACGCCACTATTCTCAGCTTTTTTAAGTAGAATTTCGATTCGGGTTTCAATATCTGGTGGCTCAACACCTACTGATAGTCCCCATGAAAAACGAGAAACCAATCGTGGATCAAGTTCTGTTAATTCTTTAGGATATCGATCAGACGTTAAAATAATTTGTTTAGATTCATCAAGTAAGGCGTTAAATGTATAAAAGAATTCAACAAGACTAGCTTCTTTACCAGCCAAAAGGTGAATATCATCCACTAATAACAAATCTAAAGAACGACAATTTTTCTTAAACTCTTCAACCTTTCCTTTTTGTAATGAACTCACAAAATCTTGTACAAAACTTTCCGAAGTCATATACATGACTCTCGCATTCGGCTTAGCTTGCAGTAAAGCATTACCAACCGCTTGCATTAAGTGAGTTTTACCAAGACCCGTTGGACCATATAAAAACAAAGGGTTATGTTGAGAAGCACCTAATTGTGTTAATACTTTTCTACAAGTTTCCGCTGCCATTTGGTTAGAACGGCCTTCAACAAATAACGAAAAAGTAAATTGTGGGTTTAATAGTTTCTTTTTTGAAGTTTTCGAACTAACTGCAGGGTTAGCAACAGGTTCTGGTTCTCTTTTAACCTTAGTAGGTTGTGAAACTGGTGCACTTTGTAAAGCAGCTGTAGTTGTTGCTGGTTGTTCATTAGAAGACAAAATACTACCAGGACGCGAATCGACCAAGATTTCAACCTGACGTACACGTCCCTCAGACAATTGTTCCGCCAATATAGATATTAACTCTAAATGATTCTCTTGAATATAACGTGTCCAATAAGGATTAGGGGCATATAGACGTAGGATACCCTCTACTTCTTCAGCTACTAAAGGGCGAATCCACATCGCAAAGACGTTATCAGAGAGCTCTTGTCGCAAGCGAGTTAAGCAGTCTGTCCAAAGCATGTGTATCCCCTATGTCTGCGTTTTAAATTCAAATCATTTAAAGATTAACCCTTCCTGATGAGAAGGGGTCGCCATTCTACCCAAGTTATCCACATCTGTCATGACGAATTCGGTTGATTTTGACTAAAAAGAAATCTCTTGTGAATAAATTTAAATTCAAAACCAATTGTGTATAACTTTTTGCACATCCTGTGGATAAATTATCACATAAACTTATCCACAATCCATAAAGATAATAAAAACAGAGTTATCAACAGTTCAAATATATGTTTTTTAAATTTAAAACCATCAAATCCACAGAAAAAGTCCACACTAATAAGAATAAATTTAAATTTTAAAATTTGAATTTATTTAATAGGGTCACTCCCAATTGTGGATAACTAAAAAATATGAATTTAAATTCAAATATACCAAATCCAAACTCATTCCACATCAAGGTTTGTTGATAAGTATGTAAATAAGAAGTGTATATCTTAAAAGTCATAATAAAAATAAACAATTACTTTGTGTATAACTTTTAAATGATAAAAATTGACTTAATATAAAGAGAGGATGAAGAACTAAAAATTTGACTTAAATACAAAACTTTCTCTGTTTATCATTGACAGAGTAAACATTGCACAATAAAATCGCGGACCTTTATAGAAAGATCATTTTTGGGAGTTTCGATATGAAACGTACTTTCCAACCATCTGAATTAAAGCGTAAACGCGTTCATGGTTTCCGTGCTCGTATGGCAACTAAAGCTGGTCGTCAAGTATTAGCTCGTCGTCGTGCAAAAGGTCGTCATAGCTTAACTGTTTAATTACTGTTACGCTGACCAGACTTGGGTGTGATGGCACTTTACAGTTTTAGCACAGATCGTCGTGTACGCTGTGCTGCAGATTATAAAAGTGTATTTGATGGTGCGCTTTTTAAAGTGCATCAACCCCATTTTTTATTTCTTGCAAAATTCACCGAACAGCCTAATAGCCGTTTGGGTATTGTTGTTGCTAAGAAAAAAGTGCGCCGTGCGCATGAAAGAAATCGAATAAAGCGTCTTGCTCGTGAGAGCTTTCGTCTAAATCAGCCGAAATTTGGGTTAGACATAGATGTTGTTGTAATGCCTAAAGTTGGTATAGAAACGATTACGAACGCTGAGCTATATCAACAATTAGATTTTGCTTGGCAAAAATTACAACGCTTGGCAAAAAAACATTCTAAAGTTGTCCCAACCTCGCAAAATTAAGAGATGACCAATGGTTCGTATTTTGCGTTGGTTCATTCGACTGTATCAAATTGCGATTAGTCCGCTTCTTGGACCCCGTTGTCGTTATATCCCAACTTGTTCCCAATATGCGATAGAAGCATTACAAACTCATGGTGCAATCAAAGGCGTTTGGCTATCTTCTAAACGTATTTGCAGATGTCATCCATGGGGAGGCTCCGGATATGATCCGGTACCGCCAAAAGCAATTCGTTTTATTTCGTTTCATCAAATAGATTCTCAAACGCATCATGTTGCTGTACCCTTTCGTGATCGTTTAATGAAGCAAAATCTCTCTAACCATTTGGGGTAATAGATATGCAACAATGGGCCAGGTTTGCAATTCTCGGGGCCATGTTTGTCACCGCATATTTGCTCATTTTGGCTTGGCAAAAAGATTATGGAAATGCTGCAACTGCACCGCAACAACAAGCGGCGGCTGTAAGTTCACATGAAATATCTGCTGATTTGCCAAATGCTAAAACTGCAACAGTGGCTTCCGATGTGCCACAAGCAAATATTGCGCAGTCACAAACCACAGATGCGACAGCACCTGTGAATCAACAGCTTATTTCAGTACAAACTGACCTTTATCATCTTTGGATTAATCCAAAAGGTGGTGATATTGTTCGTATTGAATTACTCTCTCACGACAAAAGCAAAGACAGTAATCAACCTTTTGTTATGCTTGAAAATGATGCCAAGCGTACATATGTTGCTCAGTCTGGCTTAATTGGTTTGAATGGACCAGATAGTAGTCGTGGTGGTCGTCCGTTATATGCGGTTGAAAAAACATCATATACTTTGGCTGATGCTAAGGGTGTGCAGGATCAAAAGGGACAGTCTGAAAAAGTTTTAAGCGTACCAATGGTATTTAAAACACCAGAAGGCGTTGAAATTATTAAAACTTTCACCTTTTCCCAAGGTCAATACCCGATTGTTGTAAGCCATCAAGTGATTAACCGTAGCCAACAAAACTGGCAAGGTCAGATGTTTGGACAGTTAAAGCGTGATAACTCTGAGGATCCTGGTAAGTCTTCTCAAGGTATTTTTACTCTAGGGACGTTCTTAGGGGGAGCTTGGGGTACGCCTGATTCACACTATAACAAGCTTAAGTTTGCTAATTTCTCAGAAGAAAAATTAAATGCTGATGCTAAAGGTGGGTGGGTTGCGATTGTTCAGCACTATTTTGTAAGTGCTTGGATTCCAGGAAACCTTAAACTGACTCAAGCAAATGGTCAGCCTTATGTTGCTAAGCTTGAATCACGTCAGTCTGCGGATCATATGAATATTATTGGCTTTACTTCGCCAGTAATTAATGTTCCAGCTGGCACTTCAATGGAAGTAGATGCAAAGCTTTATTCAGGTCCTAAAGTACAATCTGAATTAAAAGATTTAGCTGTCGGTCTGAACCAGACTGTGGACTATGGTTGGTTATGGCCAATTGCGAAGTTATTGTTCTTAGGTCTTCAATTCTTCCATAGCATTGTAGGCAACTGGGGATGGTCAATCATCTTACTTACCATTATGGTGAAGATGATCTTGTGGCCTTTATCTTCAAAAAGTTATCGTTCTATGGCGAAAATGCGTGTGATTGCACCAGAAATGCAACGCATGAAAGAAGAGTTCGGTGAAGACCGTATGCGCTTCTCGCAAGAAATGATGGCGCTTTATAAACGTGAACAAGTGAACCCATTGTCTGGTTGTTTGCCGTTATTGCTACAAATGCCAATTTTCCTTGCGTTGTACTGGGTACTCATGGAAAGTGTGGAATTACGTCATGCACCATGGTTAGGCTGGATTCAAGACTTATCTGCAATGGATCCTTGGTTCATCTTGCCGTTAATTATGGGTGCGACAATGTTTGCTCAGCAAATGTTGAACCCGCAACCAGCTGATCCAATGCAAGCGAAAGTATTCCGCATTATGCCGATTATGTTCACGGTATTTATGTTGTTCTTCCCTGCGGGTCTAGTGTTGTACTGGATTGTGAACAACAGTATTACTATTTTACAGCAATGGTTTATTAACAAGAGTGTTGAGAAAAGTCGTCTAAACAAGACTGAATCAGCATCTTAATCGTTGAACTTTTGCTGAATCAATCCGCTTAAGATGGTAATCTTAGGCGGATTTTTCTTTGGCTGTATTTTAGGTTTTTTAGGTGAATAATATGCAAAGTCAAACCACAATTGCTGCAATTGCAACGCCACCAGGGCGTGGTGGAGTGGGCGTGATTCGCTTATCTGGACCTAAGGCCTATGATATTGCTCAGAATCTGACACAAAAAAACTTGCCTGAAGCGCGTATGGCAGGTTTTCGTAAGTTTTATGATGCTGATGGAAGCATTATGGATGAAGGCATTGTCCTATGCTTTCCAAATCCGCATTCGTTTACTGGTGAAGATGTTGTCGAATTACAGGGGCACGGCGGTCCCATCATTCAAAATGCTCTCCTTGGCCGTTTATTTGAGCTAGGTGCAATTGCTGCGAAAGCTGGGGAATTCTCCATGCGAGCTTTTGAAAATGGCAAAATGGATTTGGTACAAGCGGAAGCTATTGCCGATTTAATTGATGCCACCTCTCAAGCTGCGGCTCGTTCGGCAGTTCGTTCTCTGCAAGGTGCATTTTCAACAAAAATTAATACAGTTTTAGAAAAACTGATTCATTTACGTTTGCACGTAGAAGCTGCGATTGATTTTCCAGAAGAAGAAATTGATTTTTTGGCTGATGGCAAAATTTTAGCTTTACTGGAAGATGTTAAACAGTCGGTGCATGCCGTTCAAACTTCTGCACGACAAGGACAATTACTCCGTGAAGGTCTACAGGTTGTTATTGCGGGTAAACCAAATGCCGGTAAATCGAGCTTGTTAAATGCGCTTGCTGGTGTAGAACGAGCGATTGTAACGGACATTGCTGGTACGACTCGTGATGTTTTGCATGAAAAAATTAGCTTAAATGGTTTACCAATTACCTTAACTGATACAGCAGGTCTTCGTGAAACTGGAGATGTGGTCGAGAAAGAAGGTATTCGCCGTGCAATCAAAGAAATTGAGCAGGCCGATTTGCTGTTATTGGTCTACGATTTAAATCAAGGTGATGACCCATTACAACTTGCTCAAGAATACTTTGCTGAACATATTGAACCGCGTCGTCTCATATTAATCGGCAATAAATGTGATTTAACTGGTCAATCTGCCGAAATAGGCGATTATCAAGGATTCCGTCATATTACAGTTTCAGCAAAACAAGAGATGGGTGTACAAGGCCTCGTAGATGCGATTACAGCGCATGCAGGCTTTCACCCTGAGGAAGATACATTTATTGCGAGAACTCGTCATTTAGACGCAATGAAGCGCACTCAGCTCTATTTGGCAGAGGCACGTGAGCAACTTGTTGTATTTAACGCTGGTGAACTCGTTGCTGAATCACTACGTCTTGCTCAAAATGCTTTAGGTGAAATTACTGGAGACTTTAGTGCCGATGATCTATTAGGCAAAATCTTCGGTTCTTTCTGCATTGGAAAATAATTTTAAATAATCTGGATGATACATATTGTTGTGTCATCCAGAACTTTCTTTTAGCCATATCTTTTTAAAACTTTTAAAAATTCTTCTAGCTCATTTTGATCGATTTCTGCACCTTTAAGCACATGATGATGTAAGTGCTGTTCCATTAATTCACTCATTAAACCGTTTATAGCACCTTTTATGGCTGCAACTTGCTGCAAAATATCGATACATGAAGATTCTGCTTGTTCTATCGCATTTTCAATGCTGTTGATTTGTCCTTTTAACCGTTTTACACGATTAAGAATTTTTTTATCCTGACCAATGTGACTCATCTGTTTTCTCTTGTAGAATTTAATATACTGGTAGGGAGTATATTGGGTTTAAATTTTATGCAGGATCATAGTGTATCACGTCATCATCAACATCAGTTTGATGAAGGAAATCCCTTAGCACAAAAACGGATTTTGATTGCAACCATTTTAACGGCGTCCATGATGGTACTGGAAGTATTTGGTGGATGGTTCTTCAATTCAATGGCACTATTGGCCGACGGTTGGCATATGAGTTCACATATGTTGGCCCTTGGTTTAGCTTACTTTGCCTATCGTGCAGCTCAATATTATTCAAAAGACCATCGTTTTAGTTTTGGGACGTGGAAGATTGAGATTTTAGCCGGCTATAGCAGCGCAATTTTGCTGATGGTTGTGGCTATTTTTATGGCTTTTCAGTCAGTTCAACGTTTATTTAACCCGGTGGAAATTTTTTATAATGAAGCTATTCCAATTGCAATTTTAGGTTTAGTTATTAACTTGATTTGTGCCTGGTTACTTCATGATGATGGTCACCATCACCATCACCATCACCATCACCATCACCATCACCATCACCATCACCATCAGCATGAGCATGAGCATGAGCATGAGCATCGGCCTCATCACCATGATTTGAACCAAAAAGCTGCATTTTTACATGTGGTTGCAGACGCTGTAACTTCTGTTTTTGCAATTGTTGCGCTTTTCGCAGGTAAATATTTTGGATGGGATTTTTTAGATGCCCTTTTAGGGATTTTAGGTGCTATTTTAGTTGCAAAGTGGTCATTTGGTTTAATGAAAGAGACAGGAAAAACTCTTCTAGATGCTGAAATGGATCATCCAGTAGTTGAAGAAATTCGGGAAGTAATAGCCGAATTTCCAAAACATGTTGAAATTACAGATATTCATGTCTGGAAAGTCGCGAAAGGTAAATTTTCTTGTATTTTAGCGCTAGAAACTGATGATATTTCTTTGAATGCAGACCAGATTCGTCATGCTTTATCGATTCATGATGAAATCGTGCATATATCGGTAGAAATTAATACTTTAAAACCTATTTATGTTCCACGTGAAACATTAGCATAACTGGGTAGAAGTTTGGTTATATCTCGGTAATCAGTTCTGTTTTCATTAACGGAACTGACTAAAATGTTCACTCTCCTGTCCTCGAGTCGGTTTTATGCTTAAAAAATTAGGAATATTGGCATTATTTAGTCTAACAACAAGTTTGAGTTTCGCTAATGTAGATACAGTTCGGGAAAATATTAAAAAACAATATCCTAATTTAAAAATTAGCAATATTCAGAAAACCGAAATGCCTGGGTTATATAGCGCCAATCTAGATCAACAAATCATTTATCTTGGTGAAGATGGTCAGCATATGCTGGTAGGCTCTATGATCCGCTTAAAGGACCAGAAGAATTTAACCAAAGACTTAGTTCTAGGACAAAACTCAATTGATTGGAAGCAATTACCTTTAAAAGATGCCATTAAAACGGTCAAAGGTAATGGTCAGCATGTTTTAGCGGTATTCTCCGATCCGAATTGCCCTTATTGTAAAAAACTTGAACCTGAACTCGATAAACTTAAAGATGTAACAATTTACACGTTTATTTACCCTTTAAAACCTCAGTCTATTGTGGTTTCTAGACAAGTTTGGTGTGCACCGAGCCAGTCATACTCTTGGAAGAAACTGATTGAACAAGGTGTAAAACCAACAGTTGCGAGCTGCGCAAACCCAATTGATCGGAACTTGGAACTTGGAAGAAAATTAGGTTTTAATGCTACTCCTACCCTAATTTTTGCAAACGGTTTTAAACTAGTAGGTGCAAGGTCTGCTGAAGAAATTCAGGAAGTTTGGAAAGAGCTAGGCCTGTAAATAAAAAAAGCACCATTAGGTGCTTTTTTTATGAATGAACTGAAGTTTAGCTTTTTCGTACAATCAAGTTGTAAATAAACAAAATGATGACTGCACCAATTACGGAAGCGATAAAGCCCGCAGCTGAATTTTCTCCGTAAAGACCAAGTAAACGACCACCATAAGTGGCTAAAAGTGAACCTGCGATACCAATTAAAGTAGTAACGATAAAACCTGCTTTATCATCACCAGGATGTAAAGCACGTGCAATTAAGCCTGCGAAGAAACCAACCACAATAGCAACAATAAGTGACCACATATTTGTTCTCCAGTTGTTTTTTTGATGAAGTTAATGATTTTGCTTCATATTCTATCGTGCGACAGAGCCAACTGTTTTGTCTGTAGCAGATTGCGACTTTTTGTGTCTTTTTTGTTCAAAGCTAAAACGTTATATAAAAAAATAGCACCTTATGGTGCCATTTTTATGAAATTTATAAACCAATCTCACCAATAAATGGCAAGTGACGATATTTCTGGTCGTAGTCTAAGCCATAGCCTACAATAAACCGATCTTCAACTTCAAAACCTAAAAACTTAACTTCGAGATCAATTTCACGGCGTGATGGTTTACTCACTAATGTGCATAATTGAATCGAATTTGGTTCGCGAGTTTGCAACATTTCCACAACTTTGCTTAAGGTGTTGCCAGAGTCAATAATATCTTCAACCACCAGCACATCTTTACCACGAATTTCACCGTCAAGATCTTTTAAGATTTTAACGTCTCGACTTGAAGTGGTACCGCCGCCGTAACTAGACACTGTCATGAAATCGAGTTCGTGCGGTTTGGTAATGGTACGGCATAAGTCTGCCATGAAAATAACAGAACCACGAAGTAGACCAATCAGAACCAATTCTTTGTCACTATTTGCATAATGAGAATTGATTTGCTCGCCGAGCTCTTTGACTTTTGCTTGAATTTCTTCGGTTGAAATCATGATGCTCATTGCAACAGTCATGGCAGATTCCTACAAGATATAAAAGAAAAAATAAAAAAGGTGTTGACCTGCAACACCTCGAAAATCTGAGTTAATGGTAAAATTTTAAAGCAAAATGACGTTTCATGCACCCTTTGATGGCTGTGAAATTTTATCATTTTGCGGATTATGTCGATCACGCTTTAACGCAATAGCACATATTCCAAATAATAACAAAAACTTAACAATGCCTTTTTTATTTGGCTGTTTCTTTTTGATAAGCACGGTTTCCATAAATATAAGTCGCCTCAATATTACGGTCATCACCTAAAGTGAATAATGCAAACAGCGAATCTTCAACAGACTTAGATTTAGACTGGCGAAGTTCCTGTAATGCTGTTGGCTTTAGGTTGAGTACCACAAAGTCTGCTTCTTTACCGACGTTGAAGTTGCCTAACTGATCCTGCAAATCGAGTGCTTTTGCTCCGCCTAGGGTTGCATGATAAAGCGCTTCATAAGCTGAAAGTTTATCACCTTGTAATTGCTGAACCTTATAAGCTTCGTTAACAGTTTGCAGTAAGCTAAACGAAGTACCTGCACCAATGTCTGTCCCCAAACCTACTTTGACTTGCTTTTCCCAAGTTTTTTTCAATGGGAATAAACCACTACCTAAGAAAAGATTTGAAGTTGGGCAAAATGCGATAGCCGATTGTGTATCATGCATACATTGCCATTCTTCATCTTCTAAGTGAACACAATGCGCAAACACAGAACGTTTACCAGTTAGGCCATAGTGTTGATAAACATCTAAATAGCCAGCTTGTTCCGGAAATAAAGATTTCACCCAAGCGATTTCATCTTTGTTTTCACTTAAATGTGTATGGACATAAACATCTGGAAATTCTTGTTTTAGCTGCCCTGCTCTTTCTAATTGCTCAGGTGTAGAAGTCGGTGCAAATCGTGGCGTAATCGCATACAGAGCACGGCCTTTACCATGCCATTTTTTAATGAGTGCTTTAGTATCGCTGTAAGCTGTTTCTGGCGTGTCACACAGCGCTTCAGGGGCATTACGGTCCATGAGTACCTTACCGGCAATTAAACGCATCTGAACGCGCTCTGCGGCTTCAAATAAGGCATCAACAGACTCGGGATGAACAGTACAGAACACCAGTGCTGTGGTTGTGCCGTGTTTTAAGAGTTCCTGAATAAAGAACTGGGCAATTTCGCTTGCATATGCTTTGTCTTGAAACTGGATTTCGGTTGGGAACGTATAGGTGTTGAGCCAGCTTAAAAGTTGTTCGCCGTAAGCTCCAACCATTTCGGTTTGCGGGAAGTGAATATGCGTATCAATAAAGCCAGGTACAATCAATTGTTCTGGATAATGTTGAACCTCAACTCCAGCAGGTAGATGCTGCTCTGCATCTTCCCATGCACCAAACCATTTGATCTTTCCATGTTCACTAATCAATACACCATCTTCCAAATAACGTACTTGATTTGGAATATCAGTTGGCTCAGAGACAGTTTGTTGAATATCTAAAAAACGACCACGCACAACGGTGGTATTTGCGATCAATGACATGGATAGCCTATATATTTTCACTTTTTTCGATTGATTGTACCCCAGTTAGCCAAGATTTAAACGGTATAACGTTTACTTAGTCCCCATTCAGCCAAAATCCGTCGATAAGTCGTTGATGAACGGTCTGCTTCAAAATGTGCTTCCATCATTAGATCGAGCGGTAGTTCTTCTGGTTTTTGTGATTCGACCATGTCTTGGTCTTCGGCAAAAATTTGCGCATTAAATGCATATACTTTTTCTAAATCACCTGTTTGGTCAAAGTTACGTGTGAGTGGAACAAATAAACGGGTCTTATTACTTGAGATAGGACAACAGACGTTCAAAATTTTTAAGACTCCACTTTCTGGGAAATTGACAGTAAGCACGGCAGAAAATGGCGGATAAACCTCAAAAGTACGCTTCCACAAAAAGCCTTCTGGTTCGAGATGTTTTAGCTCATGCGGATAATTACTGACATTGCTGATATAGACCGTTTTTAAGCCGTAGTTGGTACGTTCAGTGTGATATTTAGGGACGATGGGATTATCACGATTCGCAAAGGCGTTGTGATGCACCCATGCAAAATGAGCGACATCGATAAACCCTTCAAGCTGACGACCGCTAGAGCCACCAATATCCACAAAAGGTGGCAAAATTGCTTGATGCTCTGCATCATCCCAAGTATCTAATACAGGAATATTGGCTTGAGTAATATCACGACCATGAATACTGGTCCAAATGAGACCGTATCTTTGCACAACCGGAAATTTAGTTAGAGAAAAACGATCAGAAATTTTGGTTAGCTCAGGTTGAGCTGGTATTTGGGTACATTTCCCTTCGGTGTTGTAACGTAGACCGTGATAAGGACACACAATCTCCTCACCATCAACCCAACCTTTGGTTAAAGGCACGCCACGATGGGGACAAATATCTCGGACCAGATGAATTTCACCACTTTCTGTCTGGTAGAGTGCCATATTGACGTCTAGTAGTGTGACTCGTTGAGGCGCAGTAGAGACATCTTGAATACGCGCTACCGGATACCAATGGCTCGATAAAATTTCCCAATCTTTTGCATCAAAACTGCTGTTACATGGCATGGCAAGGGGTGTTAAAGTTGGAATCGCATTCATGGCATCACTCCTTAAAAAAATCAGGGCTCTCACGAGCCCCTAAAATCTAGGCTTTTTTCTTTTTTGGAGATGCAAAGAGCTTGCCAATATTGACTTTTAAGAAAATAAATTAGATAAAAATTTTAAAATACATGTGGTTAATTAATATTTTTTTTGAATTTTTGTTCTAATTTAGCTTTAAAAGCTAAAGTTTATTATTCGCTATGTACTTAGAATGCACTGATTGATTGCGTTGAGGGCACAATAAAAAAGCACCTAAAAAGTGCTTTTTTATATCTGTCTAGGTGTTTATTAATCGACAAAATAATGCGCTGCAAAATGGGCGTCATTACCAATAATGTCATAGCAATCTTCACGAATAGACATGCCGGCACATTGATGTCCGACCATCCATAAACCGAGTGTAGGCAGTTGTCCTGAAAATAATGGGGTATCTACCCATTTCTGTACGACATAACCATATTTGTCATAGTCATCAAAATAAAAGCTACCAGAAGCTGCACCTTGGTCATGGCCGTCTTGTAAAACCCGAATATTGGCACCTTCCCTTGCCAAAATCGGCTTTTTCACCCATTTGCCAGACAAAGCTTGTTGCGGGTCATAGGTATGGGTTTCGACCAATAATGGATGGTTTGGATAACGCTTCCAAAGCTCAACCAGAATTGCTTTATTTGAAAGTAGCATTTTCCAGCAAGGTTCAATCCATTGTGTTTGTGGGTGAATATATTGAGAAAATGCTTCTTCCCAGATCCATTCCCATGGATAGAGTTTAAATATGTTTTGAATGGGTTGGTTATGAAGGTCAACAAAATCTTGCCCATTCCAGCCTATGTTCTCCATAGAAAGCTCGGAAACTTGTAGATGAGCTTGATAAGCGGTATCCATCAAGTACTCTAAATTGCCCCAGTCTTCCCTTCCCGCTTCCTGACTGGCAGCAAAATGCACGTGGCTACCACGCGGTAAAATTGTCTTCCAGCGTTTAATCAGGTCTTCATGAATGCTATTGAACTGGTCCCGGTTTGCAATGCCCGAGACTTGTTCTATCCACAGCCACTGCGCTACAGAAGCTTCAAGTAAGCCAGTCGGTGTGTCGGCGTTATATTCCAGCATTTTGATATTTCGCCCATCGTAAGCGAAATCAAAACGGCCATACAGCATCGGAGCATTTTGTTTCCATGAGTATTCAATATGGCTTATAGCGGTTTCGGGAATTTGAAAGTAAGCAGGATAGTCACCCCGTTGAATGAGATCTCCTACTATCGATAAACACATCTGATGCAGTTCATTTGCTGCATCTTCAAGTTGTTCAATCTGCTTAAGCGTAAATTCATAAGCAACCCCTTCAGACCAGTAAATTGAGCCATCGAGAGAAGGTAAATTAAAATAATCGAAACCAATATGTTGATGCTCCACTTGCCAGTCTGGACGTGGAGTAAATATTTTTCTTTTCATATTCAGTGAATGCCTGAGGAGTTAGCCGCCGAAAGAGAAGCCGCTACGACCAAAACCACCACGAATTGGGGATGAAGAAGATGCGCTTTTCGCCGTACTTGAAATAATGGGGTGACCTACACTCAAATTGCTGTAAGGATGTAAGGTATTGCCGTGATAAGAAACTTCCCGATTGTTTCGATAATACGCGGGACCTAAATAGCGGCTACCAACATAGCTAGAACCATGTCCACTTGAGCTATTTTCTTGTTTACATGTTTCGTTATTCCAGTCGCGAGCACAGTCATATTGGTTGTTATATACATCTTGTACTAAAGGACCATCTTTATGGCTACATGCCGTGAGTAATAAAGGGACCACGACAAGATTAATTTTTTTAGAACGCATGAGACTCCACACATTTTAATAAATATGTTCGGCATGAAATACCGAATTGCTGTTATCTATTATGTTTCTGATTAGGAAAGATAAATTTTTAGTTGGCATATGATATTGATCAGCGCTTTTAAAGTACAGAGCTTCTATGTACTATTACATGGTGGATGTCTTTAGCATTTTTCAAAATATGACAAATATATATAATAATTATCAACAAGATTTTATTGATTTGGTGATGAAATCTCCTTGTTTATTAAAGATATTAGCTATCATTTCTCAATTGCATCCAAAAGTTTATTTAAGTGCTGGTGCGGTGAGAAACACTGTTTGGTCATATTTACATGGCAAAACTTATGATTTAAATACAAGTGATATGGATGTGATTTATTATAATGCTAATGAATATGATGATAGTTATCAAAAAAAGTTGCAAAGTGATTTAAAAAGCAAATTTCCAAATCAAGATTGGGATGTTGTTAATCAGGCTTTGGTACATACATGGTACCGTAAAGATAATGGTGAAAAAATTCAACCATTAACTTCGATTGAGGAAGCATTATCATTATGGTCAGAAACAGCAACAGCTATAGCAATACGTTTCGACACATTCGGTAATTTAGAAATAATTGCACCTTTTGGCTTATCAGATTTATTTGAATTGAATTTACGTTGGAATTCAGCTCTAGTTAGTTATCAGACTTTCAAAAATCGTGTAGAAAGCAAAAATTGGTTACAACAATGGCCAAAATTAAAAATAGTCAATTCCTAATTTAAAAAGGGCTTTCTATGAAAGCCCTTTAATATTATGTAAGTAAAGATTCTATGAGATGTGTCGCTTATTGTGTCGTAAAGAGAGGTAAGCAGTGATTGCTAATACTATGACAATAAAGCTTAACGAGATCCAGATTGGCATATGGAATACATCAAGCAACAACATTTTTGCACCAATGAACAATAAGATAATGCCTAAGCCATACGGTAAATAATGCAGTTTAGAAGCAGCGCCAGCAAGTAAGAAGAACATTGCGCGTAAACCTAAAATTGCCATTAAGTTTGCCGTTAAAACAATAAATGGATCACTCGTTACCGCGAAAATAGCAGGAATAGAGTCTACCGCGAAAATTACGTCTGAAGCTTCAACTAAAATTAAAACTAGAAATAACGGCGTTGCCCACAATAAACCATTTTGACGTACAAAGAATTTGTCACCTTCAAGCTGCGGCGTAATACGCATGTGCTTACGTAGCCACTTTAAAACTTTGATATCTTCGATATTGGTTTCTTCTTCTTGGCCTTTTAAGAACTTGAAGCCTGTATATACCAAGAACGCACCGAAAATATAAAGCACCCAAGAGAACTCTTGAACGAACCATGCACCAATGAAAATAAAGAGAGTACGCAGTACGATTGCGCCTAATACGCCGTAGAGCAAAATTTTACGTTGTAGTGCCGCTGGAATAGCAAATGCCGCAAAAATCATTAACCAGACGAAAACGTTGTCAATCGCGAGGGACTTTTCAAGTAAGTAACCTGCAAAGTATTCCATGGTTTTTTGGTTTGCTAAGATCACCCCAACCGTTTGTTGAAGATAAAGCCATAAACCGCCACCAAATAAGACCGCGACGCTTACCCACGCCACACTCCAGTAGGCAGCTTGCTTAATTGAGACATCCTGGCCCTGCTTTTGTTTAAAGCCCAAGAAATCAATTAGGAGCATGACAATGACTATGCCAAAGAATGCTACGTACAGCCATAAATTGCCGATTGTTTCCATAAATCCTCCCTACATCCGGCAATTGGGCATAAAAAAACCTCGACCAGTTGCCAGATGAATTAAACATCTGTATCAACATGATCAAGGTCTTGCCTACATCATGAATTTCACGATGCTCAGATACCGACTTTTTAATAAAAGTGTATTGACGATATCTGACACATAACATTGCTGTTATGTTTGGAGGAGGCTACTCCCCTTGTCAAACTAAATTCTGTATTGGATAAAACCTATCCAATTTCACATAGAATGGCAGATTTTTTTGTATTACGCAACTGAACTTAATGTCGTAGCGTGAATACCAAAAGTTCTATGGATTATTTAATCAAACCACGATCTAAAAGTGGTTTACATATAATCTGGTAAAGGTGAATAAAGAATGCGGTCAAACTTGTACCGTAAGCATTCCAAAAGTAATAACCTGCTGTATTGACCAATAGCGCGACAATAAAAGCACCCAACATATCTAAAGGGAAATGCACACCTAAATAAATACGTGACCACGCCACCACAAATGACAAAAATAAAAGAATCATTCCAATTATTTTGCGCTGAGCAAACAAATAAGATAGCGAGATGGTGCTAAAAATTAGCATATGATTACTTGGAAAAGACGCTGTTGGTGCATGTTCAATAAACGTGGTGCCCACACCCATCACAAACGGTCTTGGATGGTGATAAAACAGAGAAATAATATAACCCACCAAAAGTGATATGCAGGTTAAAAAGACAGATTTAATGACCCTATTTTTTAAATCTTGATCGCCATAAAACCATAAAAATGTAAGTATGAATAAAAGAATATACAGGAGATCATTAGCAAAAAAGATAGCAAGACGAATGATAAATTGACTCGCATCCTGAGCACCATTGATGACATGGAATAAGCTAAGGTTGAGTGGTTCTAAAGACATTCATATTCCAAACGAGAACAATAAAACGTGGGCTATGATAAAGAATTAAGCCTATTGTCTTGATAAAGAATTGTCACAAAAATGAAATATAGTTTATTGATGAGTAAAGATTAATCATCAGACCTGAATAATTTTTAATGCGTGATCTGGACGTTAATATTAAAGTGTTAACGTGTTGGCACTTTATTCGAGAACGTTAATTTTATGACTACTCAAGAAAAACAGAAAAAATTAAGTTTGAGGCCTTTATCTCCAAGAGATCCAAAACAGCCGCATAGAGCAGCGACTCCCTTTAATTATTGTTCGATTTAATTTTTGTGGTTGCGATTGCCACAGCGGGTCAGCAGTTACATCATGCGATTATTGAAAATCATCTATGGCATGCTCTGCCAAGCTACCTGATGGTATTTTTTGCGCTGTGGTGGGCATGGATGAATTTTTCATGGTTCGCTTCAGCTTACGATAATGATGATGCATTGTATCGGTGCCTTACTTTTGTACAGATTGTAGGTTCATTGGTGATGGCCGCAGGTATACCTGATGTGTTTCGTAGTCAGGACTTTGACATCATTATTGTGGGCTATGTGATTATGCGCTTGGCTTTAGTCACCCAGTGGCTCCGAGCAGCAAAACATGATCCTGAACGGCGAGTTACGGCTTACCGCTATGCGATAGGTATAGTCTTAGTACAAATTGGCTGGCTTGTAGCTAACTTTGCTCATGTCCTTTCTATACCTCTATTTTTATGTCTAGTTGTGTTCGAGTTATTTGTTCCCATCTATGCAGAAAAACATTCGCCTACGCCGTGGCATCCTCATCATATTGTAGAGCGCTATGCTCTCCTCACTATTATTGTTTTGGGCGAATCAATCGTAGGTAGTTTTAATGCCATACGTGATGCGCTTGCGGCTCAATCTATCAATATTCCAGCCGTTTTCTTAATGATTGGTGGATTGATGCTCATGTTCGCAATGTGGTGGGCTTACTTTGATCGTAGTGAACAGCATCATCATTTTAAAGGTGTACGCCCATTTGTATGGGGTTATGGCCATTATTTTGTTTTTGTAAGTATTGCTGCGGTGGGTGCTGCGCTTGCCGCCGCCGTGGATGTCACGACCCATCATGCACATATCTCTGATTTATATATGGGTGTGATTGTTGCTGTGAGTGTGGTGCTTTATACCACCTGTATCTGGATGTTATACGAGTTTGAGTGTTTAGCTGGAATTTCTAAATGGTTTTATCCTATTACCGCGCTTATTATTTTATGTATTCCATTCATTTGTAATAACGTGGGATATAGCGTGTTTGCAATGGGTATCGTCTATACCTTACGTTTATTCATCTCGAATAAATTTATAGAAGATATAGAGCCAAAGCAGGTTTAAAAACCATTAAACTAAAAAAACGGGTTTCAATTTGAAACCCGTTTTTTATTGAATCATCTAGAGCGAAAGTTAAGCAGCTTTTGCTTTTAATGCGCTTATAAGTTTTTGATGTAACCCACCAAAGCCGCCATTAGACATAATCACCACAGCATCGCCCTCACCTGCTTCATTGACAATACGGTCAATAATTTCATCAAGTGAACGGCTGACTTGAGCACGGTTTGAAGCAGCTTCAATTACAGGTTGTAAATCCCAGTCTAAACCTTCTGGCTGGTACCAGATAACGTCATCTGCTAAGCGTGCTGAATGTGCCAAGCCATCTTTATGGCTACCCATGCGCATGGTATTTGAACGCGGTTCAATAATGGCCCATAAACGACGTTCGCCTAAACGTTTACGTGCGCCATCCAAAGTCGTGTCAATTGCTGTTGGATGGTGAGCGAAGTCATCATAAACCTCAATACCATTCACTGTACCGAGTAACTCCATACGGCGTTTTACACCGCCAAAGTTAGATAAAGCGTCACAAGCCTTTTCAAGCGAAACACCCACATGTTGAGCGGCTGCAATGGTTGCCAAAGCATTTGCTACGCTGTGTTGCCCTGTCATGTTCCATTTCACTTCACCAACAACATGACCATTTTCGAGGACTTTAAAATGGCTGCCATCAATTGAAATTAATTCGGCAGATAAAGCAGCTTTTTCATTTGCTTCTAAACTTGTACGAATCACTGGTGTCCAGCAGCCCATTTCAAGTACTTCATCAATATGAGTTTCGGTAATTGGAGCAATAATACGGCCTTCACTTGGAATAGTACGAACCAGATGATGGAACTGTTTTTGAATTGCTGCTAGGTCATCAAAAATATCGGCATGGTCAAATTCAAGGTTATTTAAAATCGCCGTTTTTGGGTGATAATGAACAAACTTAGAACGTTTATCGAAGAAAGCTGAGTCATATTCGTCGGCTTCAACGCAGAAGTATTTGCCACCGCCTAAACGAGCACTTTCACTAAAACCAAGTGGCACACCACCAATTAAAAAGCCTGGGTTTAAACCAGCCTGATCAAGTACCCAAGCCAACATGGTTGTTGTGGTTGTTTTTCCATGAGTACCCGCCACCCCAAGGACATGTTTGCCTTGTAAAACGTGGTCAGCAAGGAACTGTGGACCAGAAATATATGGCAGGCCTTCATTGAGCATGTATTCGACGGCATCAATACCACGTTTCATAGCGTTGCCGACAATGACCAAATCTGGATGAGGCTGTAAATGACTACGGTCATAGCCTTGCATGAGTTCAATACCTGCATTTTCTAACTGGGTAGACATTGGCGGGGAAACATTTGAATCGGAACCTGTTACCTTATGTCCTAAATCACGAGCTAAAAGTGCTAAAGAGCCCATAAAAGTGCCACAAATACCCAAGATATGCAGATGCATTGCTCGCCTTCTCCACTGCTTTTGTACACAGTATTAATGTGAATTACTGTGTTTTCATTATTGATAAATTTGCCAGCAACGATAGCAAGGCTCAACTGGAAAAGATAGTCAAAATTCGTTGTTGTTCTATGTGTTTGAGGCACTCATAAAAGTACAGCTTTATTTTTTAGATTTAAGCTGAATTATAGTTTTATCTTTTATAATGTTTTTGATCCATATTAATACTTAAATCATCGTGACGATGAAGGATGTGCCTTTGAGCCCAACGGTTTTAGCTTTTGTGCTATTAATTATTTCGAACTGTTTTATGACACTTGCATGGTATGGGCATCTTAAGTTTTTGCACCATGCTCCATTCTGGCAAGCGATTTTATTCGGTTGGATTATTGCCCTACTGGAATATAGTTTTATGATTCCAGCAACTCGAATCTTGAGTGATCAAAACTGGACTTTGGGTGAAATGAAAATTACCCAAGAAGTGGTTACCCTCATTGTATTTGTACCATTTATGGTGTTGCTGTTTAAGCAGCCGTTTAAATTAGACTATGTTTGGGCCATGTTATGCTTGTTTGGTTGTGTCTATTTTGTATTTAGAAGCCAGTAAAATTATTTGAAATTGGGTTTTCAGACAGATCGTTGTTAAATCCATCGGATTCACGCTTTTTCCTCATAAACTTGGGCTTTGGGGTGAGTGAAAAAACAGCTATAATATTGGCCTCATCTTTTTCTCTCATGCTTGGCTTGGTACAAGTCGAGTTTTTACCATTTTTACGCTTTGGAAATGCCAATGAACGCGGTCGCAACAGATACCCAACCTTTAGTCGGAATTATCATGGGTTCCCAGTCCGATTGGGCAACGCTTGAACATACTGCCAATATGCTTAAACAGCTTGGTGTCCCATTTGAAGCGGAAGTGGTATCTGCTCACCGTACGCCAGACCGTTTATTTGAATACGCAGAAACTGCGCGTGATCGCGGTATTCAAGTGATTATTGCAGGCGCTGGTGGCGCTGCGCATTTACCGGGTATGTGTGCGGCAAAAACTGACTTACCTGTGTTGGGTGTACCAGTTAAATCATCAATTTTAAATGGTGTAGATTCATTACTTTCAATCGTACAAATGCCAGCAGGTATTGCAGTCGGTACTTTGGCAATTGGCCCAGCTGGTGCGACTAATGCTGCGATTATGGCTGCTCAAATCTTAGGTTTAACTCGTCCTGAAATTGCAAAAAATGTTGCAGATTTCCGTGCTGCGCAAACTGATAAAGTTGCAAGCAACAATATTCCGGGACAGGTTTAAGAGGCTGAAATGGATAAAACTATCGGTATTTTTGGTGGTGGGCAATTGGGCCGTATGATGGCGCAAGCAGCTTTACCATTAAATATTCAATGTACTTTTTTTGAAGCAAATACAGATTGTCCAGCAGGTGTTTTAGGCCAAGTTTTTTCTAGCCAAGATGAACAAGGTTTAAAGCAGTTTATTGAAAGTGCTGATGTTTTCAGTCTTGAGTTTGAAAATACGCCGGTTGCGGACGTAGATGTTTTAACACAAACCAAAACATTGCACCCTCCCCGTATTGCTTTAGCAACTGCACAAAATCGTTTGTCAGAAAAAGCATTATTTGATGAACTTGCGATTCCTGTTGCGCCGTATCGTGCTGTAGACAGCCTAGAAAGCTTAAAAAAAGCTGTTGCTGAGCTTGGTTTACCAATTGTGCTCAAGACAGCAACTGGTGGATATGACGGCAAAGGTCAGTTTGTACTTCGTTCAGAAGACCAAATTGATACAGCTTGGGCAGAGCTTGGTCCTGCAAAAAGCTTAGTTGCTGAAAGCTTTGTGAAGTTTTCTCGCGAAGTTTCGATTATTGCAGTACGTGGTCAAAATGGTGAAGTGAAGACTTGGCCATTAGCTGAAAACCACCATCACAACGGTATTTTGTCGCACTCAATCGTGCCTGCACCGAACAGTGAAGCTCTACAACCAGTTGCTCAAGACTACATTACGCGTTTGTTGAATCATCTCAACTACGTTGGCGTGTTAACTCTCGAGCTATTTGTGACAGAACAAGGCCTATGTGCAAATGAGATGGCACCACGTGTGCATAACTCAGGTCACTGGTCAATTGAAGGCGCTGTATGTTCGCAGTTTGAAAACCATGTTCGAGCTGTTGCAGGGTTACCATTAGGTTCAACAGACGTTGTTCGACCAACGGTCATGATCAATATTATTGGTCAGCATCCTAAAACTGAAGATGTTTTAGCACTAAATGGCGCTCATCTGCACCTTTATAACAAATCAGAACGTGCTGGCCGTAAGTTAGGCCACATTACGTTAATGCCTGTGGATAGTAATGAATTGACGAATTTATGCCGTCAATTAGCGAAAATTTTGCCAGAACCACTCGCATTAACAGCTGATATGACCATTTAATTCAGTTAAAATTTGCAAAAAAGCGATCTTCGGATCGCTTTTTTTGTCTTTTAAATTTAAAAAATATTAAAAACCTGTTATTTGCTCACTGTGGATAACTTTTGTTGAGCTTTTAAATTTAAATGAAGGTCCTGATTTTGAATTTAAAATAAGTTATCCCCAATACCTAAAGTTTGAATTTAAATCGGGTCTCTAGCTTATGTGCGTTTTGAATTTAAAAAGATGCATGTTATCTGAGTGGTATTTTGAATTCAAAACTATATCTAACTTTTAAATTTAAAACATGTATCCATGAGTGGTGAGGGGCTTGTAGCGTATAAAGATGATGAAAGATACAGAGAATATAGGGATTTCGGCAGTTTTAGTGTGTGGTTTTATAAGTTATCCACAGTTGGTTTATGGTTTGAATATTTAAATTTAAACTGATGTTTTGAATTTAAAGTATGGACGCGATTTTTGAATTTAAAAATAATTAATCTGATGTTGGAAGTTTTAAATTTAAAACTGGATGCAAAATTTGAATTTAAAACTCCGGAAATGAATTTAAAGAAGGAATTATGAATTCAAATTTACGATTTCTCTCTGAAAATTTTGAGTCCATAATGGTATGGTAAAGACAAATTTAAATTTAAAAATTGAACTAGGATAATATGCGACGTTTTTCTTGTATTGTTGGGTCTATATTTTTGACAATGACTCAGGCTCAAGCAGAGCTGATAATTAATGGTTCTACTTCTACAATATCTAGTAATGCAACAGTTCCTGTAACGAATAGCAATACTTACACGCCTAATAATAATTTTCAGAGTTGTTTGGCAAATTTACGTTCGCAAGCGATTGCTGCGGGTGTTTCGGGTAGCACGTATGACCGTTATACACAAAATTTAACGCCGGACTACTCAGTAATTGATAAGTTAAATTATCAGCCAGAGTTTTCGACACCAATTTGGGACTATTTATCTGGTCTTGTAGATGAAGAACGTGTTGAGCTTGGGAAACAAAAATTAGCGCAATATCGTGATGTTTTAAATCGTGCCTCTCAAGTTTATGGCGTACCGCCTGAAACAATTGTGGCAGTGTGGGGCGTTGAAAGTAATTTTGGCGATATTTCTGGAAAATATCCTTTATTGCAGGCACTTGGAACATTAAGTTGTGAAGGGCGCCGGCAAAGTTATTTCCGGACAGAATTTTTTGCCACTATGCGTATTTTGCAACGCGGTGATTTAACCGAAGATCAACTTAAAGGTTCATGGGCTGGCGCTTTTGGACATACACAGTTTATGCCATCAACTTATGAACGCTTAGCTGTTGATTTTGATGGTGATGGTCGTCGTGATTTAGTATCTAGCACAGCAGATGCATTGGCATCTACGGCTAATTTCTTGAATAAAGCTGGATGGCAAACTGGTATGCCTTGGGGCTTTGAAGTCAAAATTCCATCAGGTATGTCAATTGATGGAGAAGGGCGTCGCTCTAAAAAGCCATTGAGTAGCTGGAGTTCACGTGGGGTAACCCGAATTGATGG
The DNA here is from genome assembly GCF_000588095.1 of Acinetobacter sp. 1130196. NCBI lineage: Bacteria > Pseudomonadati > Pseudomonadota > Gammaproteobacteria > Moraxellales > Moraxellaceae > Acinetobacter > Acinetobacter sp. 1130196. The sequence goes on from NZ_JFWX01000028.1 coordinate 36,638, forward strand.
TACACCATTAATTCAAGGTGCATTATCTGGTAGCACACCAGCTGGGTTAATGGCGCCTGCAGGAGCAAGTGGTCCAATCTTTTTAGTATTTAAAAATTTTGATGCTATTTATAGCTATAACGCAGCAGAAAGTTATGGACTTGCAATTGCACATTTATCTGATCGTTTAAAAGGTGGGAAACCATTCGTTGCTTCTTGGCCAACAGATGACCCTGGTACTTCTCGCGCAGAGCGTCGTGAGATTCAGCAATTTTTGATTAATCGTGGTTATGATATTGGTGCTGTTGATGGACTGATTGGAGATAAAACCCGTGTTGCTATACGTCAGGAGCAAACCCGTTTAGGTTTAAATCCAACAGGACGGGCAGGGCAACAAATTTTACGTGCATTCCGTCAGGAACAAGCACGAAAAATGATGCAATAAGGCATTAAATAAAAAGGTCTGCATATGCAGACCTTTTTTATTGAATAACTAAATTATGGATTGATCTAGCTTTACTGCTTCTAAAATATCAAAAATAACTGAAGTGACATCTTGGCTTAGGTCGCGATCATTAAAGATTTCATAAGCAGTAATAGTGACATCAGTGTCACTTGGTAATTGCTTCTGTTCTTCTTCAATTAAATGTTCGATAGGCAGTAAAGTCTGTTTAACTTCAAGATGTAAAATATCTTTATATTCAATATTTTCATCTTCAAGCTCAATTTCTTGCTCGTTAAAGTAAGGCAACAAAATAGAATGAAGGTACGGTTTAAGTTCAATAATATCAAATAGTTCGATATCTCGAGTTTGTTCAATCGTACTAATGTGGTCATTTACTTCAATCAGGATATGATAATAACTCATCTTGATCTCCATTCTATTTTAGACGGCTCTTACAACCACAATAACATGACTTTGACATGAATTTCGATGTATCTATTTATAAAATAGATACATCGTTATGTCTCATAACTAATTATTGAGGTAAAGCGTTTAATAGATCACGATCAGCATCAGTTAAAACATTACTTTTTTTATCGCTGTCTTTGCGAACTGAGTACATTAGGGCACCCGGTTGATCGCTATGTTTTAAGCCTAGTGCATGGCCTAATTCATGAGCAATCGTTAAACGTAAATCATCAATTGAGCTATACTCATAAATTGTGATTTGTTTACCGTTATAAATCCCTTTCTTAAATACATCAGCTTGGGCATTTTGCTTAAACTGATTTAAAGATTGATTGAACTGATCGTTAATCTGATTAAAGTGATTAACCTTTTTGTTTAAATCTGCAGCTTGCTGATTATAAGCGGCAATATCTTTCTTCAAAGAAACAGTTTGCTTCTGTAAATCTTTCTGAGTCTTCGCAAGAGATTTTGCTGTGTATTCAGGTGCTAATTTACCTTCGTTAAACTGCATCATTTGTTGATCAAAATTTTTCAACTTCTCATTTAAGATCTGTTTTTTGTTTTCAAGATCAGATTGAGTTTGACTAAAATTTTGCTTCAACTGCTTAATTTGCTGCTGTTCATCAATTACACGTTGTTGATCTTGCTTAAACTGAGCAGAAATTTTTTGACGCTCTGCTGAACGATTTTGGCTATCATCGTATACAAGACGAATTTCTAACTTTGCATTTGGGTCATAAGTAAAGTAATTTTTACCTGTACCTTCTTTCCAGATATCAGCAGCTTGCTGAGTAATCTGAATCAATTGATCTTGACTTAAACCAAAACGAGGATCAACTTCAGCAATTCTATATGTTAAATGTTGAGCATTTTTTTGCTGAACTTGAGTGTTTACAGGAGTTGCAAGATGAGCATTGGCCTGAAAATTAGAAAAAGCAAAAGCCAAGCCTAATAACAAAGATGTTAAGCGCAGAGTCGTCAGGGGGGAGATTTTAAAAAAAACGTATTATAAGAAGATAAAATGAAAAATCAATCAAAAAATATACAATTTCGATAAATAAATGAGACTTTGGTCTCATTATTTTTTACCATTTGCCAAATTATTTGTTAGTAAAATTTGAACAGTTTTTATTTTATTTAGTTTATTTAATCAGTTAGTTTTAATGATTTTTGTCATTTGAACTATAAGTTGAACTCAGTAAATCTAAATCTGAATGTGTTAATTTGAAGTTATGAATATCTTGTTCCTTTAAACGAGGGTACATCAAAGATTTAGGGTCAGTAGTGTGTTTTAGTCCCAATGCATGTCCAAATTCATGGGCAAGTGTTAAACGCAAATCATCAAATGAATTAAAGCCATAAATCTGAATTTGATTTTGACTAAATAAGCCTTTATGAAAAGTCTCAGGACGATCAGTTGTGCTTAAATTAAATTCCTTGATAGCTTGATTAAGCATGTTTTGTTGTTGATTTATTTGCTTAATTTGCGCATTAAGAGTTTCTATTTTATTACTATGATGAGAAAATTTTGTTTTTAAATCTAATGATAATCTGGTTAGCTCAGCTTGACGTTTAATTAAATCAGCTTGATTAAATTTCCCAACATTTCCTTGGTTAAAGATAGTTACATCCTTTTGATATTGTTCAAATCTATTATTAAGCTGGACTTTGGCTTCATTCAAAAGAGTAGTTTCCTCCTCTATTTGTTGTTTAGATAAAAGAACAGCTTTATTTTTCTCCCGCCATTCTTCCTGCTGCTGTAATAACTTATTTATATTAATTTTTCTTTCATTTTGAGCAGTTTGATAATCATCAAATACTAAATTAATTGTAAGCTCTGCTTGTGAGTCATAAATAAAATAAGTTTTTCCAGTTTCTTTCTGCCAAATTTCAGCAGCTTCTTTGCCAATTTGAACAAATTGTTCCTTGGTAATATGAAAGCGTGGATCTATATAATCAATCTTGTATTTTAGAGGTTGATTAAAAGAAATAGTTGATAAATGGCTTTGAGCTAAAGCAACTGTGTGTAAGCTCATACTTAAGTAAAAGCTCATTCCCCACCATAGAAATTTTTTCATGGCAAAAATAAAAATACAAATAAATTCTTATTGTTAGTAAGTAATTCGGATCCGTCAAAGTGATAAAGGAGACCAAAGGAGGCGATCATTTTGTGATCTTGCTAAAGAAAGGGAAGGGATAAATCTATTTATTTGGCACTAATGGAAAATTTAATGGATTTAATAACAGTGATTTTAATTTTTTAAAATAATTATAAATAATAAAAAGTTAATTTTAATAATTGACTATTTTGACTGCAAAATAACCAAATTGATATAAAAACAATAATTGTTTCTTTTTGTAACTCATAAAAAACCGCGCTTTCGCGCGGTCTTTTTAAAGAGACAAATTATTTTTTGTCATCTTTTACTTCTGTAAATTCAGCATCTACAACGCCATCATCAGCTTTTTGTTGACCAGCATCACCGCCTTGGAATGCATTAGGATCAAAACCTTCAGCACCACCAGCTTGTTGTGCTTGTTCATAAGCACGTTGAGTGATCGGCATCAAAATGTTTTGTAAAGCTTCAGTTTTCGCTTTAATTGCGTCAACGTCATTTTCTTTAGTTGCTGCTTCAAGTTCAGAAACTGCTGTGCTTACCGCTGTTTTTTCATCTTCAGTCACTTTGTCACCAAGATCTTTAACAGCTTTGTTCGAGCTTGAAATTAATGCATCAGCTTCGTTACGAGCTTTTGCAAGTTCTTCAAACTTACGGTCTTCTTCAGCATTCGCTTCAGCATCTTTAATCATTGCTTCGATTTCAGCATCAGACAAACCTGAGTTTGCTTTAATCTGAATCGATTGCTCTTTACCAGTGCTCTTATCTTTCGCAGATACTTTCAAGATACCGTCAGCGTTGATGTCAAACGATACTTCAATTTGCGGCACACCACGTGGAGCAGGTGGGATATCGCCTAATTGGAAGTTACCCAACAATTTGTTTTGTTGAGCCATCTTACGTTCACCTTGGTAAACTGAAATATCTACAGCTGGTTGGTTATCAGCAGCAGTAGAGAACACTTGTGATTTCTTCGCAGGAATCGTAGTGTTTTTCTCAATGATTGGTGTTAATACACCGCCCATTGTTTCAATACCTAAAGTTAATGGTGTTACGTCAAGAAGTAATACGTCATTCTTGTCACCAGATAATACAGCACCTTGAATTGCAGCACCGATAGCAACTGCTTCGTCAGGGTTCACGTCTTTACGTGGCTCTTTACCGAAGAATTCTTGTACTTTTTGTTGTACAAGCGGCATACGAGACTGACCACCAACCAAGATTACGTCAGAGATGTCAGAAGTCGAAAGACCAGCATCTTTAAGTGCAATCTTACAAGGTTCAATCGTACGAGCAACTAAATCAGCAACTAAACCTTCAAGTTTTGCACGTGTTACGTTGATCACTAAGTGTTTAGGACCAGAAGCATCAGCAGTGATGTATGGAAGGTTGATTTCAGTTGCATTTGATGAAGAAAGCTCGATTTTTGCTTTTTCAGCAGCTTCTTTCAAACGTTGTAACGCAAGTGGATCATTTTTCAAGTTCACACTTTGTTCTTTCTTGAATTCTTCAACCAAGTATTCAATTAATGCGTTATCAAAGTCTTCACCACCAAGGAAAGTATCACCATTAGTTGATAACACTTCAATTTGTTGGTCGCCATCAAGATCCGCGATTTCAATGATAGATACGTCGAATGTACCACCACCTAAGTCGTAAACTGCAACTTTACGGTCGCCTTCTTTTTTATCCATACCGAACGCAAGTGCAGCAGCAGTTGGTTCGTTAATGATACGTTTAACATCTAAACCAGCGATTTTACCCGCATCTTTAGTTGCTTGACGTTGAGCATCGTTAAAGTAAGCAGGAACGGTAATTACCGCTTCAGTTACTGTTTCACCTAAGTAATCTTCTGCTGTTTTCTTCATCTTTTTCAAGATTTCTGCAGAGATTTGTTGAGGTGCTAATTTTTTATCGTTTACTTCAACCCAAGCATCACCATTATCTGCTTTAATGATTTTATATGGTACAAGACCGATGTCTTTTTGTACTGCTTGATCTTCATAACGACGACCAATTAAACGCTTGATCGCGAATAATGTATTTTTAGGGTTTGTTACTGCCTGACGCTTAGCACTTTGGCCAACTAAGATCTCGCCATCTTTATAAGCAATGATCGATGGAGTTGTACGTGCGCCTTCAGCGTTTTCGATTACTTTTACTTTATCGCCTTCAAGTACAGCAACACATGAGTTGGTAGTACCTAAGTCAATACCAATAATTTTCGCCATTTGGTGTGTTCCTCTAAAATTCTGTTGCAATGTTTTTGCTTGTTATTCGATATGAGAGTCAATCGGTTTTTTTCAAGCATTTTTATGAAAAAAAATCAAAAAACTCTCAAATTTTGTGCTTTTAGCGAAGCGATGCTTCGCTTTTGCTCATTTTATTGACCAACCATAACCATAGCAGGGCGCAACAAGCGACCATTTAAGGTATAGCCTTTTTGTAAAACGGTGCCGATTTCATTGGCTTTGGCATTTGGGTCAATGCCAACAGCTTGGTGTAAATCTGCATTGAAACCATTTTGAGTATCAGCTTCTACAACACCAAATTTCTCAAGAGTCGTTAACAGTGACTTTAAGGTTAACTTAACACCTTCAAGTACAGGTGTTTCTTCACCACCAGCTGCCTGAATTGCACGTTCTAAATTGTCGACAGAGTCCAACAATTCTTTGGCAAATTTTTCAAGTACAGTCTCTTTATGTTTCTCAGACTCACGTTGAATACGCTCTACGCTTTTTTGTGCTTCGTAAACTGCATTAGCAGTACGAGCTTTTTCAAGCTTAAGATTTTCTTCTAGTTTGGTGATTTGCGCTTGTAAAGATTCAACGGTAACGTCGTTTGCTTGCTCTACACTTTCAGCCTGAGTTTGCTCGTTAGATTGCTCAGCTTGCTCATTTTGAATGTCTTGAGCTTGCTCATTTTGCTCATTAGCCATTGATGATCTCCGTTTAAATGGGTTTTTAAACATGTACAGTCCTTTTTGGCATCAGTATTTACTGCGTAAAACCTGAACTGCCATGCATATGCTGTAATTCATTAATAGGGATGAAGTATGGGCATTGCCTAAAAATTCAAGCGTACACGGCAATTTAAAGCTTTAATTTTGCGGTTTTAAGTAAAAATCCAGCTTTTCAATCATAAAAGCTATAAATTCTTGAGTAATTCGAGGTAAATGCTGTCTAGAAGCATACACGACCGACAAACTTAACTCAGGGGCCGTAAAGTTTTTAAATAAAGGAGTTAGACGTTTTTCTTTTAAATCCTTCTCCACTAATAAAGTAGGTAACATTGCGACTCCCTGTGCGTGTAAGCACATATCGTAAAGCGCATTCACATCATTACTTTTAAAAGTGACATTTAAAGGATAGTTCTGAGGCTGTTGTTCATTATCAAAAAGTGTCCAGTATTGATGTTGGCTGTGATGAGCAATACATTCATGTTGAATAAGTTGACGAGGATGGAGCAGGGGACTGTGCTGTTTCAAATAATCAGGATGAGCACAGAACACAGACTCGATTTGACAAACGGGTCGTGCAATTAAACCATCGGCCACCTTTTGAGTGATACGTAACGCCAAGTCTACTTGTGCATCGATAAGATCCATGGTGTTTTCAGTTAAGTAAACATCAAAATCAATATGTGGATGTTGACGTTTAAACTGTCGAATACATTCTGCTACCCCCAGTTCAAACAAAAATAAACCGCACGTAAAACGAATTGTTCCATTATGCTGCTCAGGTGCAGCGAGTTCTTGTAAGAGTAACTGCTGTTGTAAAATATTTTCACAGTAGAGTAGAGCTTTCTCACCTGCTGGAGTAAGAGATATTTTTCGGGTATTTCTTTGGAAAAGTCGAGTTGAGAACGTATGCTCAAGGTGTTCAAGATAACGCGAAACCATGGCACGAGAATAATTAAGATGCTCGGCTGCTTTGGTCAAATTGCCATGTTGTGCAATAGAAACAAAGACCTGAATCGCTTTTAAAGTATCCATATGTCTAGCTATTATTACAATATATGCAACAGTTTATCTTAAATTAGTGCGTTTATCTTACATAAATTGCAATTTAAAGTGTTCTTCATGAAACAGGAGAATACCTAATGAAATTATTTAAATTAACCGCTTCCGCACTGGCTACTGCTACAGCATTAACCATGGCTCAGTCAGCTTTTGCTCAAGAATTGAAAATTCAGAGTTTTCTTGCTAAACCAGAACACTTCGGTGTGACTTCAACCTTAATAGAAGGGGATAAGGAAGTTTTATTGGTTAATGCACAATTTTCAAAATCTGAAGCTTTACGTATTGCTGCAAATATTCTTGATAGCGGTAAAACATTAAAAACTATTTTTGTAAGCTATGGTGACCCGGACTATTATTTCGGCTTAGACGTATTTAAACAGTATTTCCCGAATGTACAGATCATTGCTACGCCGGAAACAGTAAAGCATATTCAGGATACTCAAGCGCTTAAAGTTAAATATTGGGGGCCACAAATGGGTGCAAATGCACCTAGCCAAATTATTGTGCCTCAAGCTTACACTGCTAAAACTTTAAAACTTGAGAATGAATCAATCGAGATTAAAGGTAAAAAAGAGCTTACTTATTTATGGGTTCCTTCTGCAAAAGCAGTTGTGGGTGGTATTCCGGTATCTTCAGGCATTCATTTATGGATGGCCGATACCCCTAAAACCAAAGATCGTGTGGAAGTCATTCAATCTTTAGAAAGCATTAAAGCCCTTCAACCTAAAATTGTCGTACCTGCTCATATGGTAGAAGGCGCACCACAAGGCCTAGATGCTGTTAACTTTTCAATTAATTATTTAAATAGCTATGAAAAAGCAGCTAAAGCAACTAAAAATGCTACTGAGTTGAGCAAACTCATGCAAAAGCAATATCCAACACTTCAAAGCGTGGATAGCTTAGAGTTAGGGGCTAAGGTCGTAAAAGGTGAAATGCAGTGGCCATAATTTAACATTTAAGCCGTATTCACTTTTAAAAGAGCCGTGATCATTCGCGGCTTTTTTATGAAAAACCACTTTTAAGGGCCAAAAAGCTCTGTAACAGTCTATGTACCTTATATAGCGTTTCTATAAATGGAAAAATTTTAAATATAACGGCCAAGCAGAATGAAAAGAAAAAATTGATAAAATTAAACAATCGTTTATCTATGGTTTAATTTATAAATTAGGTTGGTCATATTAAAAAAATGAATTTAATAAAAAATTGCAGAATTTGTACTTCTATTACTACAAAAGACAACCAATGATACGCACGTCAGAAAAAAAAATTGTGAATTATAGGCAGCGCGAAGATGAACTTTGCATTTAAACGTTTGTCGTAATGAAAGGAAAGCAATCATGAAAAAATTAGGTCTTATCTCTGTAGTACTTGCTGGTGTTGCTCTTACAGCTGTTGGTTGTGCATCAGAAGCTGGTTTAAACGCTTCTGGTTCTGCTCAAACAAGTGCTAGCCCATCTGGCGTACATGCTGGTGCTGGTATCGATGCAGGTGTTTCTGGTCAAGCACAACCTGGTCAAGTAGACGCTGGTGCTTCTGGTTCAGTTTCAGGTTCTGCAACTGCTCAGTAATACACTGCTAAAAATAAGAGATATGAGTTTATAGAACATATATATTCATGATGCCGATACATATATGAAATGAGCTGCTACTCATTTTTCTATAAATTAGAGAGAATTTATATTCCTCAAAAAAGCCCCAGAAGACTTATCTCTTTGGGGCTTTTTATATCTTAGTGAGTTTAATCATCGTGACGATAATCTCGACGATCATGATCTCGATTTTCTACCCGTTTTTTATCCCAATCACGGTGCCTTTTTTCCCATTCACGACGATTTTTTTCTTGTTCACGAATGTCTTTACGTTGTTGTTCATATACTCGTTGACGCTCTTCCCAACGTTTTCGTTCCCAATCATTATATCGACGTTGATCATCACGATCATAGCGACGATCATGATCATGGTAACCATATCCGCCACCACGATAATAAGGATCATCTGGATAAGCAACACAGCCTACAGTTAAAAGACTGGTTGCTAACATAGTAACAACTAGTTTTGCTGACATAGCAGTCCCTCTTTTTGTCTGTTAACAATAATTGGCAAAAAAGTCCTGTTTTAATCGACAGATTTGTTAATGACATTTGCTATAAATCAGATTAGCGTAGATTGGTTTTTACCTTTGTATCTTGATTGCATGAGTTGTATGCGAATATAGTCAAACAACAAAGAATTCTGTAGAAAATATGAAGGATAAGAGGGATTCAAGGAGACAGGCATGACAGCATTTAATCAAAAAATTCAAACATTGCTAGATAAGGGACAAGGCCCTGCTGCTCGAGCACTTGATAGGTTACCCCGACTAGCCCAAGAGTCTCTCGCTAAAATTTTAGGATATTCTTATCAATACCCAGATCTCGATTCATTTACGAAATGCATGATGGCTGTGCAAATCAAACAGGGGAGAGTGGGTTTCATTGGCTCTGATCCGATTCAATCAAGAAGAATGTTTGATGCACAAATGCAGGCCATACGTCAAAAACCAACTTATATTGAATCAGTAGAAGATATTCGTCTTCCACTACAAAGCGGCACAATCTTTGCCAGACATTATCATCCGACTCCTAATAAGAAACTGCCATTAATCGTGTTTTATCACGGGGGTGGTTTTGTTGTAGGTGGTTTAGATACTCATGATGAAGTTTGTCGTTTATTAGCAAAATATGCAAAAGTACAGGTCCTCAGTATCGACTATCCTCTTGCTCCGGAAGTTTCACCACAACATTTAATTCAGTCATGTGAAGATGCATTAGCATGGGTTTATCAAAATCGCAGACAATTAAAAATATTAAAAAATAGAATTGCGGTTGCAGGGGACAGTGCAGGAGGAAATATTAGTACTGTTGTAGCGCAAAGATCAGTAAATAAAGCTTATGCACCACAAGCACAATTACTTATCTATCCAACAGTAGATTTTAAAAGCAGACATCCTTCTTTTTATGCCTATAACGAAGGATTGGTTTTAACAAATACCGATATTGATTACGTCACACAATATTATGCAACTCAGCATAATGTAGAACTTGATGATCCAATTATTTCACCCACCTATGGCAACCTAAAGAAAAATCCACCAGCTTTTGTGATTACAGCTGGACATGATGTCCTACATGATGAAGCGAAAATATATAGTCATAAATTAAGACAAAATGGCGTAAAAATGTATTACGAAGAGTTTCCGGAACAGACTCATGGTTTTATTAACCTGACTCCAATTTCTAGAAAAGCCAAACGTCATACTATCGAAATTAGTAAAAACTTCAGAAAATTTTGGGATAAAAATAGTTAAGTAAATTCAATAATCCATGTTTCACGTGGAACATGGATTAAATAAACAAATAGACTTAAAAATTCTTAATAAATAGTCACTAGAATTCTTCGCTGTAGATGATTAAATTTAATAATTATCTTTTTATAAAACTTATTGTAGGAAAATATGAAAAAGTTATTGATGTTGTTTTGTCTAGGTCTAAGTAGTCACTCAGTATGGGCTAATAGCTTAGTTGAGATGCAAACAAATTTAGGCAACATCGAAATAGAGTTGTATGACGATAAAGCACCGATTAGTGTGAATAACTTTAAAAGCTATATAAAGTCTGGTTTTTATAAAGAAACAATTTTTCATCGTGTGATTCCTGGTTTCATGGCACAAGGGGGTGGCATGACTGCAAATATGCAGGAAAAGACAACACGAGCACCTATTAAGAACGAAGCAGGAAATGGTATTGCAAATACACGTGGTACTTTAGCGATGGCTCGTACATCAGATCCAGATTCAGCTACTAGCCAATTTTTTATAAATGTCGCAGATAATAAATTTCTTAACCGTTCACCGGGAAATCCGGGATATGCCGTTTTTGGTAAAGTTGTAAAAGGAATGGATGTAGTAGACCGTATTGTTCAGGTTCCTACATCAAACTATGGCATGCATCAAAACGTACCAAAACAGCCTATAAAGATTGTAGATATAAAGATCAAAACAATGGGAAAATAAATTAAATATATGAATCAATAACTTAAATTATTTTTTAAATTTATTTGACTGAAAAAGAACCGGTCGAGCATGGATATTTATAAAAGTGCTTGCGTACCGGTTTTTTTTCCCTATAATGCACTCATCCCGACGCGATACACAAGAATATCTTAGCTTACAGGGTTAAGATAAAAGCTTAGTATTGTGTTGGATCTGTCTCTGACGAGGAGCAGAAAAATCATTAAGAGAATTGAAGAACAACTTGTGTGGATTTTTACTGATTGATTAATCGAAATAATTTTCATTGATTGATTGGTTTAAATTACTCGAAGTTTATTTGAGCGAAATTTAAGTCAGTAATTGATGAGCCAGAATTGGCACCTTGTCTATAAATAAGGTGCAAAATGATTTTAACTGAAGAGTTTGATCATGGCTCAGATTGAACGCTGGCGGCAGGCTTAACACATGCAAGTCGAGCGGGGGAAGGTAGCTTGCTACCGGACCTAGCGGCGGACGGGTGAGTAATGCTTAGGAATCTGCCTATTAGTGGGGGACAACATCTCGAAAGGGATGCTAATACCGCATACGTCCTACGGGAGAAAGCAGGGGATCTTCGGACCTTGCGCTAATAGATGAGCCTAAGTCGGATTAGCTAGTTGGTGGGGTAAAGGCCTACCAAGGCGACGATCTGTAGCGGGTCTGAGAGGATGATCCGCCACACTGGGACTGAGACACGGCCCAGACTCCTACGGGAGGCAGCAGTGGGGAATATTGGACAATGGGCGCAAGCCTGATCCAGCCATGCCGCGTGTGTGAAGAAGGCCTTATGGTTGTAAAGCACTTTAAGCGAGGAGGAGGCTACTTTAGATAATACCTAGAGATAGTGGACGTTACTCGCAGAATAAGCACCGGCTAACTCTGTGCCAGCAGCCGCGGTAATACAGAGGGTGCAAGCGTTAATCGGATTTACTGGGCGTAAAGCGCGCGTAGGCGGCTAATTAAGTCAAATGTGAAATCCCCGAGCTTAACTTGGGAATTGCATTCGATACTGGTTAGCTAGAGTGTGGGAGAGGATGGTAGAATTCCAGGTGTAGCGGTGAAATGCGTAGAGATCTGGAGGAATACCGATGGCGAAGGCAGCCATCTGGCCTAACACTGACGCTGAGGTGCGAAAGCATGGGGAGCAAACAGGATTAGATACCCTGGTAGTCCATGCCGTAAACGATGTCTACTAGCCGTTGGGGCCTTTGAGGCTTTAGTGGCGCAGCTAACGCGATAAGTAGACCGCCTGGGGAGTACGGTCGCAAGACTAAAACTCAAATGAATTGACGGGGGCCCGCACAAGCGGTGGAGCATGTGGTTTAATTCGATGCAACGCGAAGAACCTTACCTGGCCTTGACATAGTAAGAACTTTCCAGAGATGGATTGGTGCCTTCGGGAACTTACATACAGGTGCTGCATGGCTGTCGTCAGCTCGTGTCGTGAGATGTTGGGTTAAGTCCCGCAACGAGCGCAACCCTTTTCCTTATTTGCCAGCGAGTAATGTCGGGAACTTTAAGGATACTGCCAGTGACAAACTGGAGGAAGGCGGGGACGACGTCAAGTCATCATGGCCCTTACGGCCAGGGCTACACACGTGCTACAATGGTCGGTACAAAGGGTTGCTACACAGCGATGTGATGCTAATCTCAAAAAGCCGATCGTAGTCCGGATTGGAGTCTGCAACTCGACTCCATGAAGTCGGAATCGCTAGTAATCGCGGATCAGAATGCCGCGGTGAATACGTTCCCGGGCCTTGTACACACCGCCCGTCACACCATGGGAGTTTGTTGCACCAGAAGTAGCTAGCCTAACTGCAAAGAGGGCGGTTACCACGGTGTGGCCGATGACTGGGGTGAAGTCGTAACAAGGTAGCCGTAGGGGAACCTGCGGCTGGATCACCTCCTTAACGAAAGATTGACGATTGGTAAGAATCCACAACAAGTTGTTCTTCATAGATGTATCTGAGGGTCTGTAGCTCAGTTGGTTAGAGCACACGCTTGATAAGCGTGGGGTCACAAGTTCAAGTCTTGTCAGACCCACCATGACTTTGACTGGTTAAAGTTATAGATAAAAGATACATGACTGATGATGTAAGCTGGGGACTTAGCTTAGTTGGTAGAGCGCCTGCTTTGCACGCAGGAGGTCAGGAGTTCGACTCTCCTAGTCTCCACCAGAACTTAAGATAAGTTCGGATTACAGAAATTAGTAAATAGAGATTTCGATCTTGGTTTATTAACTTCTGTGATTTAAGTATCACGGTATTAAGCATGACCTGACGAAGGCATGTTTATTCATTAACAGATTGGCAAAATTGAGTCTGAAATAAATTGTTCACTCAAGAGTTTAGATTAAGCAATTAATCTGAATGAATTGAGAACTAGCAAATTAACTGAATCAAGCGTTTTGGTATATGAATTTAGATTGAAGCTGTACAGTGTTTAAATACACAGTGCTCTAAACTAAAATGTTGAAGTTACTAACTTGTAGGTAACGTCGACTGTTTGGGGTTGTATAGTCAAGTAATTAAGTGCATGTGGTGGATGCCTTGGCAGTCAGAGGCGATGAAAGACGTGATAGCCTGCGAAAAGCTCCGGGGAGGCGGCAAATATCCTTTGATCCGGAGATGTCTGAATGGGGAAACCCACCTACTTTAAGGTAGGTATTGCAACATGAATACATAGTGTTGCAAGGCGAACGAGGGGAAGTGAAACATCTCAGTACCCTTAGGAAAAGAAATCAATTGAGATTCCCTCAGTAGCGGCGAGCGAACGGGGATCAGCCCATTAAGTTATGTGTGTTTTAGTGGAACGCTCTGGGAAGTGCGAACGTAGAGGGTGATATTCCCGTACACGAAAGGGCACACATAATGATGACGAGTAGGGCGAGGCACGTGAAACCTTGTCTGAATATGGGGGGACCATCCTCCAAGGCTAAATACTCCTGACTGACCGATAGTGAACCAGTACCGTGAGGGAAAGGCGAAAAGAACCCCTGTGAGGGGAGTGAAATAGATCCTGAAACCGCATGCATACAAGCAGTGGGAGCACCTTCGTGGTGTGACTGCGTACCTTTTGTATAATGGGTCAGCGACTTATATTCAGTAGCGAGGTTAACCGTATAGGGGAGCCGTAGAGAAATCGAGTCTTAATAGGGCGTTTAGTTGCTGGGTATAGACCCGAAACCAGGCGATCTATCCATGAGCAGGTTGAAGGTTGGGTAACACTAACTGGAGGACCGAACCCACTGTCGTTGAAAAGCCAGGGGATGACTTGTGGATAGGGGTGAAAGGCTAATCAAGCCTGGTGATAGCTGGTTCTCCCCGAAAGCTATTTAGGTAGCGCCTCGGACGAATACCATAGGGGGTAGAGCACTGTTTCGGCTAGGGGGTCATCCCGACTTACCAAACCGATGCAAACTCCGAATACCTATGAGTACTATCCGGGAGACAGACTGCGGGTGCTAACGTCCGTAGTCAAGAGGAAAACAATCCAGACCGCCAGCTAAGGCCCCAAAATCATAGTTAAGTGGGAAACGATGTGGGAAGGCATAGACAGCTAGGAGGTTGGCTTAGAAGCAGCCACCCTTTAAAGAAAGCGTAATAGCTCACTAGTCGAGTCGGCCTGCGCGGAAGATGTAACGGGGCTAAAACTATGTGCCGAAGCTGCGGATTTGACATTAGTCAAGTGGTAGGGGAGCGTTCTGTAAGCCGATGAAGGTGTATTGAGAAGTATGCTGGAGGTATCAGAAGTGCGAATGCTGACGTGAGTAACGACAAAACGGGTGAAAAACCCGTTCGCCGAAAGACCAAGGGTTCCAGTCCAACGTTAATCGGGGCTGGGTGAGTCGACCCCTAAGGCGAGGCCGAAAGGCGTAGTCGATGGGAAATTGGTTAATATTCCAATACTTCTGTGTAATGCGATGAGAGGACGGAGAAGGTTAAGTCAGCCTGGCGTTGGTTGTCCAGGTGGAAGGATGTAGGTATGTATCTTAGGCAAATCCGGGGTACTCTATACTGAGATCCGATAGCAAGCTGTACTTGTACAGCGAAGTGGCTGATACCATGCTTCCAGGAAAAGTCTCTAAGCTTCAGTTACACAGGAATCGTACCCGAAACCGACACAGGTGGTCAGGTCGAGTAGACCAAGGCGCTTGAGAGAACTCTGCTGAAGGAACTAGGCAAAATGGTACCGTAACTTCGGGAGAAGGTACGCTGTTGTTGGTGATGGAACTTGCTTCCTGAGCTGATGACAGCCGCAGAAACCAGGCCGCTGCAACTGTTTATTAAAAACATAGCACTCTGCAAACACGAAAGTGGACGTATAGGGTGTGATGCCTGCCCGGTGCTGGAAGGTTAATTGATGGGGTTAGCGTAAGCGAAGCTCTTGATCGAAGCCCCAGTAAACGGCGGCCGTAACTATAACGGTCCTAAGGTAGCGAAATTCCTTGTCGGGTAAGTTCCGACCTGCACGAATGGCATAATGATGGCGGCGCTGTCTCCAGCAGAGGCTCAGTGAAATCGAAATCGCTGTGAAGATGCAGTGTACCCGCGGCTAGACGGAAAGACCCCGTGAACCTTTACTGCAGCTTGACACTGAACTTTGACCTTACTTGTGTAGGATAGGTGGGAGGCTTTGAAGTTGGAACGCTAGTTCCAATGGAGCCGTCCTTGAAATACCACCCTGGTAATGTTGAGGTTCTAACTCTGTCCCGTTATCCGGGACGAGGACCGTGTCTGGTGGGTAGTTTGACTGGGGCGGTCTCCTCCTAAAGAGTAACGGAGGAGTACGAAGGTGCGCTCAGCGTGGTCGGAAATCACGCGTAGAGTATAAAGGCAAAAGCGCGCTTAACTGCGAGACCCACAAGTCGAGCAGGTACGAAAGTAGGTCTTAGTGATCCGGTGGTTCTGTATGGAAGGGCCATCGCTCAACGGATAAAAGGTACTCTGGGGATAACAGGCTGATACCGCCCAAGAGTTCATATCGACGGCGGTGTTTGGCACCTCGATGTCGGCTCATCTCATCCTGGGGCTGAAGCAGGTCCCAAGGGTATGGCTGTTCGCCATTTAAAGAGGTACGCGAGCTGGGTTTAGAACGTCGTGAGACAGTTCGGTCCCTATCTACCGTGGGCGCTGGAAATTTGAGAGGATCTGCTCCTAGTACGAGAGGACCAGAGTGGACGAACCTCTGGTGTACCGGTTGTGACGCCAGTCGCATCGCCGGGTAGCTATGTTCGGAAGGGATAACCGCTGAAAGCATCTAAGCGGGAAGCCTACCTCAAGATAAGATTTCCCTAGGAATTTATTCCTCTAAAGAGCCGTTCGAGACTAGGACGTTGATAGGTTGGATGTGGAAGCATAGTGATATGTGAAGCTGACCAATACTAATTGCTCGTGAGGCTTGACTATACAACACCCAAGCAGTTGTATATAAAGCATCAATCGATTCATAAATCTACAAAGCAACTTGATTTAGTTATTCCACTAGATAAAATGAACACAATCAGATTCAATCAGCCCAATCTGTAAAGATTTGGAAAACGCTTCGGCAGTCAATAAGACCAAAGCAAGTATCCATAAACAGTTGTGCTGGCG
>NZ_JFWX01000029.1:0-53267 GCF_000588095.1 Acinetobacter sp. 1130196
ATTCTAAAATAAGTTCAATAGAACGAAATGAGTTACTTCAAACGGTTAAACATTTAGGCAGAACCCTATGGAAAAAATGGTCGGGTTATCACCGTCGTAGTTTGGTGGAAACCAAGATGCATTGCATCAAATTATTAGGTGATAGGCTGACGGCAAGACATTTTCAAAGTCAGGTCAATGAAATTCATGCGCGTGTGGCAGTTCTGAATAGATTTACGGAATTAGGTAGACCTCGCACCCAAGTTGTGTCTTAAATTTGAATGGATTGGGGAGAACTCAGCTTTTGAATGTTTATGCAACAAAGCCGTAGCTCAATAATCAATAGATTCACAAAAAAGTTTGATTTTATTGAATTCTGATTTGAAAAAAGCTTCTCATTTTGAGAAGCTTTTTTTATAAACATCAATATTGTTGGGTTGGTATGAAAATCAGTTTGTTAGGAAGTGGCCGTGTTGCTTTTCATTTGGCAAAGGCACTTTTGGCTAAGGGGCATAACATCGCACAAGTCTATGCGCGTGATTTTGAGAAAACCCAGAAATTTGCAGAACAAATTCAAGCAAAAGCATGTCAGTTTCTTCAAGAGTTTCAAGCGAGTGACTTAATTATTTTAGCTGTTTCAGACAGTGCTATTAGTGAACTTGCAATGCAAGTACACGCGTTATTTCCAGAAACGCTTATGGTTCATACTTCGGGTAGTACCAATATTGAAGTTATTAGTAATATTCATAAAAAAGCTGGGGTATTTTATCCTTTGCAGACTTTTAGTTTTGAAAGAGACGTCGATTGGCAAGCCACACCATTATTTGTAGAGGCGACTAATAAAAACGATTTAGTCATACTTTCTGATTTAGCAAATAGCCTAAGTAATCGAGTATATCAATACACCTCAAAACAGCGTTTAACTTTACATTTGGCGGCTGTATTTGTTTGTAATTTTAGTAACTACTGTTTTGATATGGCTAAACAGATTGTAGATGCAGAACAAGTCGACTTTAGCTTGCTTTATCCATTAATGGTAGAAACAGCAAAAAAAGCCACTGAAAATGATCCGAAACAAATGCAAACTGGGCCTGCGGTAAGGGGAGATGAAAATATCTTGGCAATGCATGAGGGTCTATTAACTCAAGCAAATAGGGATGACTTAAAACAGGTCTATCAACTTTTAAGTGATGGCATCGTGAAGCGCCATCACTCGGCTTAAAACTTATTTAAAAATTAAGGTTCGCCGTTATTGCCCCATTTTAAGAAGCCAGCACGCTGATTTAATAGTTCAAAATATTGGTCGACATGTTTAAGTGTTGGATGGTCAAAAGGAGTGGCCTTCCAGCGTTGTACAGATAGACCAATTGGAATATCCGCTAGAGTAAACTCAGTACCTGCAACATAGGCTTGAGTTTTTGCAAGTTGTTGGTCAAGAATCTGCATATGATGATTCCAGTTCTCAATACCTTGTTGCAATAAGTTAGGGTCTTGATGATCTGGTGAATGTCTAAGAAGAGACATAATCGTATAAGTCCAGCTGTTATTTAGCTCGATCGCTTGCCAATAAAGCCACTGGTCAACAAAGAACCTATCTTTTGCTTGAGTAGGGTAAAGCTTATGCTCTTTATCGTAAGCATTGGCGAGATAACGGATAATACTGTTGGACTGCCAAAGGACTAAATCGCCATCTAAAACAACAGGAATTTGACCATTTGGATTTAATTGTAAATATTCAGGTGATTGAGCAGAGCGAAAGCCTCGTCCCCAATCTTCTCTCTCATATTCAAGATTTAATTCTTCACACAGCCATAAGACTTTGCGAACATTAATGGAGTTATCACGCCCTAAAATTTTTAACATGGGTTTTCCTTAGTATTTTTTAGTATGGCAAGTACCAGTCTCTATAAATAGCTAGATTCGTTTAGATTGGCAATCATTAATTAATAAGTGGAAATAGAATATATAAGATATATGTTTATTTTTGATATTAAAAAGAAAAGGCCTAGTTTATTACTAAGCCTTTTTTATTATTTACTTAATCTTTTTAAAGATAAAGTCATTAATCTTATGACCCGACTCAATACCACGGCGTTCAAACTTAGTCACTGGGCGCCAGTCTGGACGAGGGTAGCTATTGCCTTTACCCGCCAAGTTTTCAAGGTTTGGACGGTTGTCTAGTACATCAAGCATCCATTCTGCATACGGTTCCCAGTCTGTTGCTGCATGGAAGGTACCACCAAGCTCAAGCTTCTGTTCGACCAGTTGCATACGCTCATGAATAACAAAACGGCGTTTGAAATGACGTTTCTTTTGCCAAGGGTCTGGGAAGTAAAGTTGTACGCAGTTGATACTGTTGTCTGGCATTTCACGTAAAACTTGAATCGCGTCTGCATCGAGTACACGTAAGTTTTTAAGTTCCGCTATACCTGCTTCATATAAACATTGGGCAATACCAGGTACGTGTACTTCAATGCCTACATAGTTGCGTTCAGGATTTGCTTTAGCCATAAGAACTAAAGAGCGGCCCATCCCAAAACCGATTTCAACAGTTAAAGGGCGCTCTGGATATTCAAAGTGTTGACGTAAGTCACCAACAGGATATTCCAAAATTAAATCGCGATGTTGTTCTAATGCCGTGCGTTGAGACGTATTAAGTGGTGCTGAACGACGCATAAACGTCACAATTTCACGGTGTTCAGGCAAATTGTCTAAGTCTGCAATTTGCGTTTCTAACTGATCGATCGACATAACCTTGGCAATATTGAAATTCAAATGCGGTATTTTAAGTCTTCAGGTGGTCAAGTCAAATATTTCGGTGTTTTTCTTCATGTAGATGTCATGATCAATATTTAATCTAAGAGACTAATTAAAACTCACATGAACAATTTTACTCATGAAAACTTTTCAGTTAAGAACACTTTCGGTTTTTTTAAGTGCATTTGGTGCATTTTCATATAGCTCTGTTGCTCAGGCGCAGCTTATGTTTAGTCAGTATGTTGATGGCAGTAGTAATAAAAAGGGTTTAGAAATTTATAACCCAGATGGTACTACAGTTAACTTAGCCGATTATGAGATTCAACAGTTTAATAATGGTGGCACTGCAAAGACAGCGACTTTCCGTTTACAAGGTACGCTTCCAAGTAAACAGAAGTTTTTAGTAGGTCGCTCAGAGTTGCAAACTGAGCTTGGTAGTAAAGTAAATCAGGTTGCTGCATTATCTTTTAATGGTGATGATGCAGTTGTGCTGGTTTATAAAGGCACACCTGTCGATCGTTTTGGGCGTATTGGTGAACGACCAGAGGCAGGTTGGGGAACAGCCGTTTCAAGTTTAGGAAATAGTTTTAAGCGTATTGAAACGGAAAACCCAGCTTTGAGTATCGATCCAACCGCAGCATTTGATTTGGACCACTCGTGGTCAGCATGGGCAAACCGAAATGATTTCTCAAATCTATCGGGTTCGACTACTCAACCGCCTGTGCAAACGGTCAGTTGTTCAAGCTCAGATACACCAATTGCCGATTTAGCATCTTCCACACAAAATCAAACTTATACAGTACGTGGCGTAATTACTGCTGACTATCGTTATGCTAATGGTTTTTCAGGCTTTTATGTTCAAACACCTGACACTAAAGCACGTGCAAATGTAAGCAATGCCATTTTTGTTTATATACCAAATAGCAGCATGGTAAAAGGTGGGCAAGTTGGTGATGAAGTCATCTTACGTGGTCGTTTAACAAGCTATCAAAATCAACTACAGATCGACCAATTACAACAAGATATTCAGACCTGTAATACTAATATGGCAAATCAGGTTCAGCCAATTAGTTTAGAGTTACCATTTACCAGCTTAACAGGCGGTTCAACCAATTCTCCACAGCGCTATCAAGGAATGTTGGTTAAATTACCTCAGACTTTAACGGTGAGTGAAAACTATAATTATGGTCGTTATGGTGAGTTATCGTTAAGTTTAGGCCGTTTATATATTCCAACCAACTTATATCCTGCCTTGTCGCCAGAAGCAAAAGCTTTAGCTCAGAAAAATTTATTATCGAAAATTATCTTTGATGATGGTTATAACAATCAAAACCGTACGCCATGGTTACCAACAAATTTTAGTGCTGCTAATACATTGCGTTCTGGCTATCAGCTTAAAAATGTTGAAGGGATTTTAGAGTATCGTTTTAATGGTTGGCGAGTACAGCCAGTGCTTGGACGTACGCAACCAGAAGTTGTTACTCAAACAAATCCACGCCAGAGTGTCATTACAAAAAATGCCAATCATATTCGTGTAGCTTCATTTAACGTTTTGAACTATGACAATGGTGCAACAGGTTTCCCAACAGAGCGTGGTGCAAACACACAAGCAGAGTTTGATAAACAGCACCGTAAAATTGTGAGTGCATTAAAAGCGATTGATGCTGACGTATACGGTTTGATGGAAATTGCAAACAATGGTTATGGTCCAAACAGCGCAATTGCTCATTTAACCAGTGCATTAGGTCCTGATTGGAAATATGTTATTCCTGAAAATTTGGATCGTTTAGGTGGCGATGTTATTGCTGTTGCGATTATTTATAACAGCAAGCGTGTTAAGCCTTTAAACAAACCTGTTGTGCTTGATTTGGGTGATAAAAACCGAACAACCTTAGCACAAACTTTCCAAGCTGTTCGTGGTAATAAAACGTTTACCGTTATTCCAAACCATTTAAAGTCAAAAGGTTGTACTGGAGTAGATGCGAACTCTACTGACGCTGATCAAAATGATGGTCAAGGATGTTGGAATCCAACCCGTGTGAAAGCAGTTGACCAAATTGTGCAGTGGCTAGCGAAAAATCCAACTCAAGTTCCTAAGCAAAATGCTTTACTCGTTGGAGATATGAATAGCTATGCAAAAGAAGCACCAATTTTAGCTTTTGAAAAAGCTAACTATAAGGTTCTCCTCAATGATGCTAAGGTTGGACAAGGCGCTCAGGCATATAGCTATGTGTTTGGTGTGGCAAGTGATGCAAATGGTAATGGGGGAGCGGGTAACTTAGACCATGCAATTGCCGATGCAGATTTATATCCAAAAGTAGTGCGTACTTTTGCTTGGCATATCAATGCAGATGAACCAACTGTTCTAGATTACAACGAAGAATATAAAACTGATGAGCAAAAGGCTCTGTTTTATGGTGAAGATGCTTATCGTTCTTCGGACCATGATCCTGTCATTGTCGATCTAGATTTAAATGGTAAAGATTCAAGTCATCCTGATAATGGCAACAAAAATCCTATTTTGGATTTCCTAAACCAATTAGTGGAATGGATTAGCCAACTTTTTAAACGTAATTAACGGTAAAAAATGCGTGATAGGAATGTGTTTTATCATATTTTAAACAATCGTCACGCAAGACAACTTGCAAGGTCAAACTTTTTCAAGAATATTAGGTAGTGTAAGTAATTTATAAATTTACGCTTTTTTACAATTAAGGAATTGTACAAACCTTGCAGGTTTTTTAGAAGCAATTTAAAACGTTAATGTAAGATAAGAAGGATCAGATATGAAATTATATTATTCGCCAGGCGCATGTTCTTTAGCTGCACATATTATTTTAAATGAAATTAATGTTGATTTTGATTTAGAACGAGTAAATTTAAAAACACATAAAACAGAAAAAGGTGCAGATTATTACGAAATTAATCCAAAGGGCTATGTACCAGCTTTAGAAATTAACCCAGGTTTGATTTTGACGGAAAACGTGGCGATTTTACCGTTTCTTGCTCAGCATGATCCTAAACAAGATTTGATTCCTCCTTCAGGCTTAGGCCGTGCGAAAGTGTTGGAATGGTTGGGTTATTTGAACTCTGAATTACATGACGCCTATGCAGTATTTTTTGGCGCACCGTTAACAAGCGAAGAAAAAACCAAAGCTTACGCTGAAATAGACCGTCTTTTAAAATATATCGATAATTATCTGGCTGAGTCAGATTATGACTATTTGGTAAATGATAATTTTGGTCCAGCTGATGCATACTTATTTGTGTTAACAAATTGGTCAAATTCAATTGAGCATGATCTAACGCCATATAAAAATATTATTGCACTACGTAATAAAGTTGCAGAACGTCAATCTGTACAAATCGCGATGCGTGATGAAGGTTTAATTTCATAAGCTTTTAGATGCATTAAAAAAGCCCCTAATCAATAGGGGCTTTTTTAATATTGAATATAACTTAGTGTTGAGCTTTTTCTTTTACATCAGCAGCTGCATGTTCAACAGCTTGAGCTGTATCAGCAGTTGCTTTACGCGCAGTCGCTTCAGTTTGTGCAGCAGCATTTGCAGTAGTATCGGCAGCATGGTCAGCAGCAGCATCAATCTTAGCTGTAGCGTTGTCTGTAGCAGTTGCAATATCGCTCGCAGCTTTGTCACCAGCAGATTTAATATCTGCTGTTGCTTGTTTAGCAGCATTTTCTAAATGTTCACCTGTAGTCGCACCAGTTTCTGGAGCTTTCTCTTTATTACAACCAACAAGGGCAACAGTCGCAGCAAGACCTAAAGCAACAAGTAATTTATTC
Organism: Acinetobacter sp. 1130196; assembly: GCF_000588095.1. Lineage (NCBI taxonomy): Bacteria > Pseudomonadati > Pseudomonadota > Gammaproteobacteria > Moraxellales > Moraxellaceae > Acinetobacter > Acinetobacter sp. 1130196. The sequence goes on from NZ_JFWX01000029.1 coordinate 6,539, forward strand.
ATTGTGTTTTTCCTTCTAATTCATGGCATCCAAAATTATGGATGTCTAAAATATAAACATAAAGTAACTGATTAATAAAGATCAAAAATTGTTAAAAAGTTGTAACTTCAACATTAAAAAAGCCTAGCATTTTGCAATGCTAGGCTTTCGCTCAATAACAGGATTTAACCAGTTTTATTGCCCAGAACGGATGATGTAATCAAACGCAGAGAGTGATGCTTTAGCGCCTTCACCTGTGGCAATAATGATTTGTTTGTAAGGTACAGTTGTACAGTCACCTGCAGCGAATACACCTTTTACATTGGTTTCGTTGCGGTCATTGACAATAATCTCGCCACGGTTGGTTAACTCAACCTCACTGTCTTTTAAGAAGTCAGTGTTTGGTAATAAACCAATCTGTACAAAGATCCCTGCAAGCTCTACCACATGCTCTTCATCAGTCGCACGGTCTTTATATTTAAGACCGGTTACTTGTGAACCGTCACCCAATACTTCTGTACTTAACGCATTCATAATTACTGTGGTGTTTGGCAAGCTGTTTAACTTGTTTTGCAACACTTGGTCTGCACGAAGTTTAGTGTCAAACTCAACCAGAGTTACATGCTCAACAATACCTGCAAGGTCAATTGCCGCTTCCACACCTGAGTTACCACCACCAATCACGGCAACACGTTTACCTTTGAACAGTGGACCATCACAGTGCGGGCAGTACGCTACACCACGGGTACGGTATTCAGCTTCACCCGGTACATTCATTTCTCTCCAACGTGCACCTGTTGAAAGGATCACAGTTTTCGATTCAAGTTTTGCACCGTTTTCAAGTTCAACTTCAACCAGACCATTTGCTGTTTGGTTGGCACCCGTGATTTTGCTGACACGTTGCAGGTTCATGATATCAACATCATATTCACGAACGTGTGCTTCCATCTCGGCTGCAAACTTAGGACCTTGAGTCTTTTGCACAGAAGTGAAGTTTTCAATGTCCATGGTATCCATGACCTGACCACCAAAGCGTTCAGCTACAATACCGGTGTTAATACCTTTACGTGCTGCATAGATTGCTGCTGTTGCACCCGCAGGTCCACCACCAATCACCAATACATCAAATGCATCTTTGGCATTGAGTGCTGCTGCATCTTTTTCAGCCGAGTTGGTATCAAGTTTTGCCACAATCTCTTCAAGCGTCATACGACCTTGACCAATGTGTTCGTTGTCCTGAAATACCATCGGCACAGCCATGATTTTGCGTTGTTCCACTTCGTCTTGGAAGAAAGCACCATCAATCATGGTTGCTGTAGTGTTCGGGTTATAAATGGCAATCAGGTTAAGCGCCTGTACCACGTCCGGACAGTTATGACAGCTTAATGATACGAATACATCAAAGTTAGCTTTTAGGTTTAAGCCTTTAATTTGATTTAAAACTTCATCCGACACTTTAGGTGCATAGCCAGACACTTGTAACAGAGCCAAGATCAAAGACGTAAACTCATGTCCCATTGGTAAGCCTGCAAAGAACACACGCGGTTGTTCACCTGCTTTAGCCACACCAAAGCTTGGACGACGTGTATTGTTACCGTCAAAACGGGCTGTTACTTTTTCAGAAAGCTCAGCGATTTCAGTTACTAATTCTTTAATTTGGGCAGCTTTATCTGATTCATCCAAAGCAGCAACTAATTCGATTGGACTTTCTAAACGTTCTAGGTAAGCTTTTAATTGAGTTTTAATGTTTTGATCTAACATCTGTTTTTACTCCAATGCATCCAAATTCTTTCAATAGATGCATAGTACGTGAAAACAATGAATAGGTAAAACAGTATGTTTTTATGTATTTGATCGGTTTTTTGAATGTTTGTTTGATTTAGGCATGAGTTGAAAATATTAAAAAGAGAATCCCAATCTCATTTTTACTTTTGCGGTATTTTAAAGTGAAAGTGTTTGAAAATTTATATATGTTATATGGCTGTAAAGATTTTATGTCATAACATTAAAAGGTAGTTTCATGTCATTGCAACGCGGTATTTATCAGCATTATAAAGGTAATCTCTATCAGGTTTTTTCTGTAGCAAAACACAGTGAAACTGAAGAGGAATTGGTCATTTATCAATGTTTATATGGTGATTATTCAACTTGGGTTCGACCACTTGATATGTTTACTGAAACCGTCCAAATGAGTGATGGTAGTGTCGTACCGCGTTTTAAATTAATCCAAAGTACTTAACTAAAACAGCTGTCATATAAAGAAGGAGTAAAATAGATGCCAAATACTATTTTCTTACAAAGAGTTGCTGATTTATATGACACCTTTAAACAGCATGACTCACAGCAGCCTGATCGTTTACAGCGATATCGCAATATTGAAGTAGAGTCTGCAAAATTACTCTCACAATTTATTCGTATGCAGCAAGCCAAAACTATTTTAGAAATTGGCACTTCGACAGGTTATTCAACTTTATGGTTAGCTGAAGCTGCACAGGCAACGGAAGGGCAGGTGACCACAGTTGAAATCGATGAAAAACGAAGTGCAGAGGCAAAACGCCATGTAGCTGAGTTAGAGCTCAGTGAAATTGTTCAATTTTGGGTAGGAGATGCAGCCGATTACTTAAAAGAGGCAAAAGAAACATTCGATTTTATTTTGTTAGATGCTGAACGTGATGTATATGAAAGTTATTGGCCAGATTTAAAACGATTAATTAAGGCTAAAGGTGGTGTTTTAGTGGTTGATAATGTGATATCTCATGCAGCAGAAGTAAATCCTTTTTTATCTTTGATTAAAAAGGATGCAGATTTTATGAGTAGTATTTTGCCTGTAGGTGCAGGTTTATGTTTAGTGGTCACAAAATAGTTTTACTGAAATAATTTCATATTCCAGTCGCGGCCTGTTTTGAGCAGGTCTTTTTTATAGTTGTTATGAGGCAATCACCAAAGAAAGTCGAGTAAAGTGCAAATTAAATTCTAAATATTTATGTACAAAAGCAGCTTTGTCTGTTGAACGTAATAAGTTGTCATAAACAAACTCAGGGACAGGATGATATAGATCTCCAGAACCGTCGCTATAAAAGATTTTTAAATGACGCGATGTAGCATTATATTTCCATGAAGTGACGACCGCTGTATTCACCATAAATGCACCCCTTTATTTCATATCAAACTTACTCAAAAATTAACCAGTTGTTTATTTGACATTACTCAATGTTTAAGTAACGGGGAAGGGCAGAATTGTAAAAGTATCAGTAGAAAATGTGATGTGCTTATTCAAAACAAAAGAACCATCCGATAAAGGATGGTTCTTCGAGTTTTTAAAATCTAAGAGAGATTAGATTTTACCAACTAGGTCGATAGATGGAGCAAGAGTAGCTTCACCTTCTTTCCATTTAGCTGGGCAAACTTCACCTGGGTGAGAGTGTACGTATTGAGCAGCTTTTACTTTGCGAAGAAGTTCAGATGCGTCACGACCGATACCGCCGGCGTTGATTTCAACGATTTGGATTTTACCTTCTGGATCGATAACGAAAGTACCACGGTCAGCTAAACCTTCAGACTCAATTAAAACGTCGAAGTTTTTAGAAAGAGTCCAAGTTGGATCGCCAACTAATGGGTATTGAATTTTCTTGATCGCGTCTGAAGTGTCGTGCCAAGCTTTGTGAGTGAAGTGAGTGTCAGTAGAAACACCGTAGATTTCCACGCCTAATTTTTGGAATTCAGCATAGTTGTCAGCTAAGTCTTCAAGCTCAGTAGGACAAACGAAAGTAAAGTCAGCTGGATAGAAGAATACAACAGACCATTTACCTTTAAGGTTAGTTTCGTTAACTTCAACAAATTGGCCGTTGTGGTAAGCAGTTGCTTGGAATGGTTTAACTTCAGTATTAATCAAGCTCATCATTGTCTCCATGATTGAGGTTTATATTTAAACTTGTTTACGAGATGTAGAATAAATAAAAATTCTTTATTGGGGAAATAGTATTTTTACATGACTAAAATCGGAAAATTGAATAATTGGAAAATTTCCGATTTTTAAGTCCCCAAATACTGTATTCGATTTGACTGCAAAAACATGTAAATCAAATGACAGTTATAGTAAAAGAAACTTGCCTAACAACATGAAGTCTATCTAGATAAAATTCAAGGGTAAAATTTTAAAAAATTAAAAATATATAAAAAACCAACTGTTTTACCTGAGGGGCATTAAAGCGTAAAATAGAGGATTGTTGAATTTTCAGGAAAATTTATCTGTGCTGAATGGTTTAAATATAGATCAATGGGTGATGGCGAGAGATCGTTACCGTTTAAATCGTTTGCGTAAAGATAAAAAAGCCGATACTTCAGAGATTGAAAAATTATTTGAACAGTCTAATGCAAAAGTTAGACAGCGTTTTGAACGTCTCCCTAAAATTAAACTGAATCAGGATTTACCTGTTTCGCAATATGCTGACCGTTTAATTGAAGCGATTCAAAAGCATCAAGTTATTATTGTGGCAGGGGAAACAGGCTCGGGGAAAACTACTCAGCTTCCTCAAATTGCCATGTTAGCGGGTCGTGGCTTAACGGGCATGATTGGTCATACGCAGCCACGTCGTTTAGCTGCACGTAGTGTTTCTCAGCGTATTGCAGAAGAAGTCGGCGAAAAGCTTGGCGAGTCAATTGGTTTTAAAATCCGTTTCAATGAACAAGGTTCACAAGATTCGATTGTAAGGTTAATGACTGACGGTATTTTACTTGCCGAGTTAGGCAATGACCGTTTTCTGTCCAAATATGACACCATCATTATTGATGAAGCGCACGAGCGCTCACTCAATATTGATTTTATTATGGGCTATTTAAAGCAATTGTTGCCAAAACGCCCAGATTTAAAAGTCATCGTGACCTCGGCAACTTTAGATGTAAATCGTTTTAGTAATTACTTTAATGATGCGCCTATTTTTGAGGTAGAAGGTCGTAGCTATCCGGTCGAAGTACGTTATCGCCCAATTTCAGAGATGAATATTGGCGGTAGTGATGATGACGAGTTCGACGATTTTGAAGAAAACCTTCCGCGTGCCGTCGTACAAGCTGTAGAAGAATGCTTTGCCGATGCAGAAGAAAAAGGCCATCCAGAACATGCAGATATTCTGATTTTCTCAAGTACTGAACAAGAAATTCGAGAATTACAGGAAACTTTGCAAAAATATGGGCCAAGGCATACCGAAATTTTACCTTTGTATGCACGCTTAGCCGTTTCCGAGCAACAAAAGATTTTTAGCCCAAGTGGAAAGGGCCGCCGTATTATTATTGCCACGAACGTTGCAGAAACTGCGCTGACTGTTCCAAATATTCGTTATGTAATTGATAGCGGTTTTGCACGTATATCTCGTTATAACTACCGCTCACGTGTGCAACGCTTACCAATTGAGGCAATTTCGCAGGCTGCGGCCAATCAACGTAAAGGGCGTTGTGGTCGTATTGCTCCGGGTGTGTGTATTCGTTTATATAGCGAAGAAGATTTTTTAAGCCGTCCCGAATTTACCGAACCTGAAATTAAGCGAACCAATTTGGCATCGGTAATTCTGCAAATGCAGAGCTTAGGCTTAGGTGAGCTAGAAAACTTCGATTTCATTGAGCCGCCAGATTTCCGTCTAGTTAATGATGGTCGTAAGCTACTCATTGAATTAGGTGCGCTAAACGAGAAGAAAAACGAACTGACTAAAGTCGGTCAAATGATGGCCCGTATGCCGATTGACCCTCGACTCGCGCGTATGATTGTGGGCGGTGCTCATTTTGGTGTGCTCAAGGAAATTTTGGTGGTGGTGAGTGCACTTGCAGTGCAAGACCCACGTGAGCGCCCAGCTGATAAACAGATGCAGGCTGACCAAAAGCATGCCTTATTTAAAGAGGCAGATTCAGATTTTCTGTTTTATTTAAAACTTTGGGATACTTTAAATCCTAAAGGTGAAGTAGGAATGTCGGAAAACAAGCGTCGTCAATTTGCTAAGCAGCATTTCTTAAGCTGGTTACGGTTACGTGAATGGAAACAGACGCACCAGCAGTTAGTTGAGCTGGCTGAAGGTTTAAAACTTAGTTTTAATGAAAAACCTGCAAATTATGAAAACTTGCATCGTGCGTTGCTGACTGGTTTATTATCGTTCATTGCCAATAAAACTGATGAACGTAATACCTTTATGGCAGTGCGTCAGCAAAAGGCTAAAGTTTTCCCTGCGAGTACGTTGCATAAAACCAATACTGCGTGGGTGATGGCTTTTGAGATGGTGGAAACATCTCAAGTTTATTTGCGTACATTAGCAAAAATTGATCCTGAATGGATTTTACTTGCTGCACGCGACTTATTGAAATATCACTATTTCGAGCCGCATTGGTCTAAAAAAGCCGGTATTGTAAATGCTTATGCACAAATCTCATTGTTTGGTTTAATTATTGAACCGAAGCGTTTGGTTAATTTTGAGAAAGTTGACCAACCTGCTGCCCATGAGATTTTCTTACGTGATGCATTAACCACAGGAAATCTGGGGACAGTTCCACCATTTTTAAAACATAACTTGCTTAAACTTGAAGAAGTAGAGCGAGTTGAAGATAAATTGCGTCGCCGCGATTTAGTGGTCGATGAAGAAACGATTTATCAGTTCTATGCCTCTAAAATTCCTGAAGAAATTGCGAGTCGTCGTAGTTTTGAAGATTGGCGTGCAACTGTAGAAGCAAAAAATCCGCGTTATTTATATGTAGAAGATGATGCGCTTTGGCTCAATGATCGTCCGACCACGCAGCAATTCCCTGATCATTTACATAATGGTCAGTTACGTTTGGCAACGACATATCGATTTGACCCAAGTCATGATGAAGATGGAGCAACGGTTCAAATTCCGGTACAGGCATTGCCGCAAGTGGATGAAAACATCTGGTCTTGGGGTATTCCAGGCTGGCGTTTAGATTTAATTGAAGCGCTATTAAAAGCTCTACCAAAAGATAAACGTCGTAATATAGTGCCTATTCCTGACACAGCTCGTAAGCTAATGCAGGGCATAGATGCGGTACATTTGCGACAGCATATTTTTAGCTATCTTGCATTTGCTTTACGCGGTGAGCAAATTACCGATAAAGATTTTTCATTTGAACGAATAGATCCGTATTTGGTGCCTTTTATTAAGGTCATTGATGAAAAAGGTAAATTAATTGCCAAAGGCCGTGATTTAGCTGAGTTGAAAGCTCGCTGTCGTGTTGAAACTCATCGTCCAGTAAAACAGCAAAAAGGCGAGTTTAAAACTTTCCCTGAAAACTTTACCTTTGAAGCTTCACAAAAGGTGACAGGTGTTGTTGTTAAACAATATCAAGCTTTAGTACCGACCAAAACTTTTGCTGAACTTGAAGCGAAAGATGAGTCCGGTGTGGTTATACAAACCTTTAATGATCAGGCTGAAGCCATTAAGCAGCATCGTGAAGGGATTATCCGTCTGGTCCATATGCAACTAGGTGACTTGATTCGCCAGTTGAAAAAGCAGATTTCAAAACCGCTTGCTTTGGCATATTCACCTTTGGGTGATAAAGCTAAGCTTGAGCAGATGCTGGTCTATGCTACGTTGCAAATGGCAATTACAACTTTGCCAATTAATGCTGATGAATTTAATAAGCTGCTAGATCAGGTCAAAAAGCAATTTTTGAGTTATGGTCAGCAAGCACTTGAGCAATTAAGTGATATTTACATTCAATGGCAGCAAATTCGTCGTCAGCTTTTAGTACTTGATCCGGATGTGTTTGGACGCAGTATTGATGATATTGAAGATCAGTTAGATCTCATGTCACTTGGTAACTTTGTTTACTGCCAACCAGTCGATCTTTGGCAGGAATATCCGCGTTATTTAAAAGCGCTGCTATTGCGTTTAGATCGATTGCCAAATAATCTACAGCGAGATCATGCCGCTATTGATGATGTCGATCCATGGATGGACAAGGTATTTAAATTCAAAAACGATCCAAGAATCAAAGAATTGTATTTGATGTTGGAAGAATTTCGCATTTCTTTATTTTCTCAGCCGATGAAAACCAAGATGCCTATTTCACCAACTCGACTGCAAAAGTTATGGGATCGTTTGGGAATCAGTTAAGATAGATCGGGGTTTGTTTATGCGTTTGTTTAGCCTACAACGCAATTTATAAATGAAAGATTAACAGACCCTATTCATTTTTTTAGGAGTTTTACATGGGCATTCGTATCACAGGTACTGGGTTATTTCACCCAACAGAAATCATTTCTAATGAAGAACTGGCCGACAGTTTAAATGCTTATGTGGAACAATATAACCAAGAGAATGCAGAGGAAATTGCAGCAGGTGAACTCGAAGAATTACGTGGTTCTAGTGCTGAATTTATTGAAAAAGCTTCTGGTATTAAGCGCCGCTACGTTGTTGAGAAATCAGGTATCCTCGATCCAACGCGTTTACGTCCGCGTTTGTCTGAACGTTCAAATGACGAACTTTCACTTCAAGCTGAATGGGGTGTAATTGCTGCAAAACAGGCAATGGAAAATGCAGGGGTAACTGTTGAAGATATCGATGTTGTGATTTTGGCATGTTCAAATATGCAGCGCGCTTATCCGGCTGTAGCAATTGAAATCCAGTCGGCACTTGGTATTCAAGGTTATGCCTATGACATGAACGTGGCATGTTCAGCTGCTACTTTTGGTTTGAAACAAGCAGCAGATGCAATTCGTTCAGGCGCTCGCCGTGTTTTATTGGTGAATGTCGAGATTACATCTGGTCACCTAGACTACCGTAACCGTGATTGTCACTTCATTTTTGGTGATGTTGCGACCGCTTCTATTATTGAAGAAACCACTACTAAAACTGGTTTTGAAATTTTAGATATTCATTTATTTACTCAATTTTCAAACAACATTCGCAATAACTTCGGTTTCTTAAACCGTAGCGAAGATGCAGTGGTTGACGACAAGTTATTCCGTCAAGATGGCCGCAAAGTCTTTAAAGATGTTTGTCCGTTGGTGGCAAAAATCATTAATGCCCAGTTGGAAAAAATGCAGTTAACTGCAAACGATATTAAGCGTTTCTGGTTACACCAAGCTAATGCCAACATGAATGAATTAATCTTGAAATATGTGGCTGGTAAAGATGCAGATCTAAGCCGTGCACCAATTATTCTAGATGAGTTTGCCAATACCTCTTCAGCAGGTGTAATTATTGCTTTACACCGTACAGGCCACGAAGTAGATGATGGTGAGTATGGCGTGATTTCATCTTTCGGCGCTGGTTATTCAGTAGGCTCGATTGTTGTACAAAAGCACGTTGCTTAAGTTACTAGATTAATTAAAAAACGCTCGTAAGAGCGTTTTTTTATGGCTCAAAAATAATAAAGCGGACCAAAAGTGGCCCGCTTAAGTTAAATCAAAATGATTAAAACTTTTTAGTGTAGTTTACAAACAGACGATCTTCACCAAAGTCATTGCCATGTTTTACGTTGTAATCAATTCGAATGTATTGCAGGGCAAGACCTTTTAAGAAAGGCTGCTGAAATGCATAGTTTAAAATCACATTCGACTCGGTTTCGTGGTTTTTCTCGCCATTGGCTGCTTTAAAGTCATGGCCATAGACATATTTCACCATCGCGTTTAAGCCCGGCACGTAATCTTTAAAGTCGTAGCCGTACATAACGTGGTAAGACTTTTCTTCTTTTTTAAAGAATCCCGTGGCATTCCAGTTAATGAAATAAGTCTCTGGTAAAAAGCCATCCGGTAAGGGATAAGCCGACTCGCCGATAATTTGTTGGTACCCCAAACCAAAGGTATGATTTTTCACTTTAAGTGTCTCTAATACCCCAATGTTTTGCGCATCAATATCAAAAGCATTACCGTCATTTTTTGCATTGAAGTATTTAAACTTAGAGGTGAGGGCAAAATTAGGTTGTTTCCAATTATGCTCAAGTCCTACATAGTGTTTATTGTAGAGATCTTCCAAATTACCAAAGTAATATTCACCCTTGAGTGTCGGCGTAAATTGATAGCGCAGGTCAATGTAGTTCAGGCCATCAGATTCTTTGGTAATGCCATTTGAAGTGAACGAAAACTTTTTAAAATCCTCTTCATTTCGTGGCGACACTTTTTCAACCCGACCAATTTCAGCATAAAGCTGATCTGAAAGTTGTGACTTAAGATTGGTTCCCCAATAAGAGGCAAGTAATTGTCGGCTGGCATCGACAGCCGTTACAGGTAAATCCAACCAGAGTTCACCCACACTTAAAAGGGTTTTGTCATAGCCTAGTTTTAAGGTTGCACCGTATTTTAAAAAGTCGGATGCTTGTGATTGAGTTTCTTTATTAAAAGGCAAAACCGTGTCCGCAACGTGTTTGTCTGAACTTAAACGCACGGCATATTGAACAGAAGCATCAGCTCCAATGGTTATAGGCTTATCTGCTATGACTAGTGGAGTGTCATGCATTTTTGACTTATAAAATAATGACGCTGCTTGAGACCAGCTACCTGTGTCTTTGAGAGTGTCATTGTCAAAATTACGGTTGATATAGGCATTTTTTAGCGTGAACTTCCATTCATCTTCACTTTGTTGAGTGGTGTCTGCTGCCCATAAACTTGAGCTAGTCAATAAACCTAATAATGTGGCTATTGCTAAATTACATGGTTTAAAGCGGTGTAATAATTCCATAATCCATTTCCAAAAAGATGCGCCAATCCTCGGCGCATTTGTGTTTACTGCTGGGTAAGCGTGTTTTGAGGGTTAAAAGTTGATGGCGTTTGTGCGGTAACAGAGGCTTTTAGATTGACCATAAATATTGCAAGTGCAGCAATCACACCCGGAATTGCAATTGCTAAGAAATTCATTTGGTGAGGAAGCTCAAGTGTGAGTAGCGCTCCAGTTAAAACTGGTCCAATAATCGCACCGATACGGCCAATTCCAGAGGCCCAGCCCATGCCAGTTGAACGAAGTGCCGTCGGATAGAACTGGGCAACGAAAGTGTAGAGTAAGATTTGAGAACCAATTGTGGCAGCACCAGCAATCGCAATCAGGCTATATAAAATAAATTGTGGACTATTAATGCCAAGCAGAATTAAAGCTGCCGATCCCACAATAAACATAATGGTAATGACAGGTTTTAGATGGAATCTGTCCGCTAAAGCACCGCCACCAATTGCACCGACCATGCCGCCAATATTAAGTGCAAACAGGAATAACATGCTTGCACCTAACGAGTAGCCCGCTTGCAGCATGAGTTTAGGTAACCAGCTTCCTAAGGCATACACCATGAGTAAGCACATAAAGAAAGCAATCCAGAACATAAATGTGCTGAAGGTACGACCTTGTTGGAAAAGCGCACGGACAGGGGCATCGGTTGTGGTGCTTTCGTTTAACACCAGTTGTGTATTGGCGTTTACCTGCATTTCTGGCGCAATTTTACAAACAATACTTTTTGCCTGTTCGCTATGGTTCGATTTCACTAAAAAGGCGAGAGACTCTGGCAAAAATTTCCAGATTAACGGGAGTAGTAAAAGAGGAATACCCGCAATTAAAAACATGATTTGCCAGCCCATGTCTTTCACGAGCCATGCACCAAGTAGCGCTGATGTCATGCCGCCAATTGCGTAACCGCTAAACATGATTGCGACCAATGTACTGCGGATTTTTTTCGGTGCGTATTCGGTCATAAGTGCTACAACGTTTGGCATAACGCCACCAATTCCTAGACCTGCAATAAAGCGCAAAATGGCAAACTCAGTTGGTCCTTTGGCAAAGGCACCTATAAAGGTAAATCCGCTAAATAAGGTGACACAAATCAGGATGGTTTTTTTACGTCCAAGTTTGTCTGAAAGTGTGCCGAAAATCATGGCACCAAACATCATGCCGAATAGAGCGGCACTGGCGAGTAAACCAGCTTCAACAGCAGTTAACGACCATTGCTGCATTAATAGAGGAAGAGCAACCCCATAAATAACTAAATCATACCCATCAAAAATAATAATAAGTAAGCACCAGATTAAAACTTTCCAATGAAAAGGTGTAAAACGGGCTTTATCAATTAACTCATTAATATTAACCTTGCTCATATCCATTTTCTTCACCTCCAATTTGTGAAGCATCGCGTTATTTTTTAATAAACTATTTTGTTATTGGAATAGAGTCAAAAACCTAATTGATATATCTTTATGTCTTTAAGGTATTGTGTTTTTAATAAAGTAATATATTGAAATTTATAATTTATTTTAATAATTTTGGTTGTTGCTTCTTTTGTTTTTAAAATGGGGTCAAATATTATATTGTGAGAATTTTAAGGTTTTTATAGATATCTTTTTACAGATTTTATTGCTGAGAATCACAGCTAGAAATATAGCTAAATTTATATTAAGGGTTGAAGTGGAAATAAATAAAAATATTAAAGTCAATTATTTTAGAAACTCATCTTAAAAATGAAATTTAATTTATATTAAATGAAAATTGCCAAATCAGGAATAGCGGATTATTTGCATCCTGATTTGGCATTTGAAGCTTTATTTTAGTGCTGGGCGTTTAGATAAAAATTTAATTTGTGGCTGGATTTGAGCGTGGGGTAAGAATGAAATGGGCGATTACACCAATACAAATGCCCCAAAAAACTGAACTTAATCCAAGAAAATGCATACCTGATGCGGTAGCTAAAAAGGTAATAAGTGCAGCATCACGTTGACCATCATTTTTCATGGCAACAGAAATATTGGTGGCAATAGCACCTAACAAAGCTAAACCTGCCAGTGCTGCCACCAGCTCTTTAGGTAGTAAGCTAAAGAGCATGACAATACTGCCAGCAAATAAGCCTCCTAAAATATAAAAAATTCCGTTGGCAATCCCTGCGATATATCTTTTTTCTTTCAGTTCATGTGCATCTTTACCCATACATAAAGCAGCGGTAATTGAGGCAAGCACAATGGTAATACCACCGACACAGGCAACGGCTAACGAGGCAATACTGGTGGCCGTAATAATGGGTTTGGCTGGCGTGTCATAACCGCTGAGTTTCATAATCGCCATACCCGGTAAAAATTGGCCGGTTAGACTAACTAAAATAAGAGGAACGGCGAGATTGAGTGTTGAATTCCAAGTCCATTCTGGGCTAATCCACTGCGGGATTGCTAAATTAAAACTTACATCAACCGGATTCATCTTGCCTAAAATAAGGCTTAATAAAACTCCGGCAGCTAACACCCAAATCATGGTGTAGCGCGGCATTAAACGTTTGGCAATTAAAAAGACAATGAGCATGCTAAATACAATAAAAGGCATGCTATCAGATGCAGTAAATAGGTTAATACCGAACTGAAAAAGAATACCTGCCATCATGCCCGCAGCGACGTCTTGCGGAATCCATTTTAGTAATTTGTCGAAGTAACCTGTAATACCAATTAAAAAAATAACGATGGCAGAAGTAATATAGGCGGCTACTGCTTCATTCAAGGAGATATTGGGAAATAGGGTAACTAACAGGGCAGTGCCCGGTGCAGACCACGCGGTGATGACAGGAGTTTTATATTTAATCGAAAGATAAATACCTGAAACGGCAGCACCAATTGAAATTCCCCAAATCCATGACACCATCATATCGGTGGACACATGGGCACGCTGAGCAGCTTGGAAAAAAATAATCAGTGGGCCTGAGTAAGAAATTAAAACTGCAAGAAAGCCAGCAACTGTTGCTGATATGGACCAGTCATTTTTTAATGTCTTGAACAGGGTTGCCATGTGTGATTGCCTCCATGCAAATCATGTTATTTACCCAAACATATAAAAAGATCAGGATTAACCCTGATCTCCACCTCCGACCGGAATGACCGATCCCGTCATATACGATGCGTCGTCTGATGCAAGAAATAAAATTGCATTGACTTGTTCTTGAATTGTGCCATAACGGCCCATAAATGTTCGATCTTTTGTTTGATCAACTACTTGTTGCATCCAGTCTTTTTCATTTTGACTTAACGGGTTGGTATTACGTGGTACTTTGCGAGGCGGTGCTTCGGTTCCACCCGTCGCAACGGCATTGACTCGAATTCCGTCTTTGGCATGTTCAAAAGCAAGCGATGCTGTTAAAGCATTTACCCCACCTTTAGATGCCGAGTAGGGAATACGATTAATACCACGGGTTGCAATGGAAGATACATTTACAATAACACCCGCTTGTTGCTTAATCATGGTCGGTAACACAGCGCGGCAGCACCATAAAGTTGGAAACAATGAGCGATTCACTTCCTTAATGATTTCTTCTTCGGAAAACTCTTCAAAAGGTTTCATCCAGATCGCGCCACCTACATTATTAATCAGGACATCGACCCGACCATAGTGTTCAATGGCTTTTACAACTACCGCTTGCGCGCCTGCATAGGTTTCTAGGTCAGCATTAATCGTGACAGCATCGCCACCTGCACGCTGAATTTCTTTGAGAACGTCTTCAACATATTCAGAGCGGTCAGCCATGACGACTTGTCCACCTTCAGCTGCAACTTGTAGTGCCACACCACGACCAATGCCTTGGGCACTACCCGTAACAATCACGACCTTATCGATAAATCTTTGACGGTTTGACATAGATAATTTCTCCACCTGTTAATTCGCAGAGAATTTTTCAAACAAGAAATTTGCTGGTTTGATATTTTCAGTTTCTAACCAACCACGTACAGCCTCTACCATCGGTACCGGGCCACATAGATAAACATCGACGTCGCCACCGTTTAACCATTCACTTTCAATATGACCAGTGACATAGCCTTTACGTTCATGGTTGCTCTCAGGGCTTGCGACCACAGTGCGGTATTCAAACCACGGGAACTTTTCCTGCAACTCGTTGAGCTTTTCTAAAGCAACCAAATCAAAGTCATTGGTTACGCCAAAAACCAAGCGAACAGGCTGTTCTGAACCTTTCTCTTCGAGTACTTGTAACATTGACATAAATGGGGCAATGCCAGTACCACCTGCCAGCATAAGCACTGGACGCACTACATTACGCAAATAGAAGCTGCCGAATGGTCCGGTAAAAGTCATTTTGTCGCCAGTTTTGGCATTCTTACTTAAGAATTCGCTCATTTTGCCATTTGGTACATTACGTACCACAAAGCCCGTTAAGCGATTGCCCGGTTTTGAGCTAAATGAATATGAACGGGTTTCGCCAGTTTCTGGAATGGCAACATTCACATACTGACCTGCAAGGAAATGAATATCCGGTTGGCCTTCATTAAGCTGAATATCAAATGTGATGGTTGAGTCTGATAAGTTTTCAACGCGGGCTAAAGTACCTTGGAAGCTATGAATTTCTGTTTTGCAAACATCTGACGACGCTTGAATCTGGAATACGGCGTCTGAAGTTGGTCGACATTGGCAAGCAAGAATATAGCCTTGTTCAGCTTCTTCCGGGGTTAATGCATCTTCAATATAGCTTTCTTCTGGCATGTCATAACTACCGGACTCGCAAAATGCGCGGCAAGTTCCACATGCACCATCACGACAATCCAAAGGAATATTAATTTTTTGGCGATAGGCTGCGTCAGATAGGGTTTCGCCTTGAGCTACGTTAATGAAACGTGTAACACCATCTTCAAATTGAAGTGCAACATTGTGGTTTGACATGGCATGTATCCTACAAAATATTTGAAACTTTTACCCTCAGCCAACAGTCCGGATAACTGAGGGGGTATGTCTTAAAGGTGGTAAATATCAATCACTTGATTGATATAGTCGTTTTTCAAAACGACATACTTGCTCAAGATTTTTGGTTGATCACCTGAAAAATCGATCACATAACGTGACATACCGAAATAGCTGTAATTTGTCTTGTAACGGAAACTCAAGGTATTCCAGTTAAAGCGAACAGTAACTTTGTCGCCGTCGCGATCGAGAACTTCAACGTTGGCAATATTGTGGCTTGTACGTGTGTCCGGCATGGTTGCGGATGAGCGCTCGGTTTTAATACGGAACACTCGATCTTCTAAACCTTGACGGTCTGGATAATAAATAAGTGAAATTTCAGATTGCGGATCTTCAGTTAATCTATCGTCGTCGTCCCAAGCTGGCATCCAGAAAGAAGCTTCTGGCGCATAGCATTCAAGCCAGTCATCCCATTGTTCATCATCTAAAAAGCGTGCTTCACGATAAAGAAACTGAGCAATATTTTCTAAAGTTGCTTTGTCTTGAGTACTCATGCTGTTTCTCCCTGATCAGCAATTTCTTTCTCTGATGCAATCGCATGTTTCATGGTTTTTAACCAATATTGATGCTGGGCCAGATACAGGCCTTCATCTTCAGTTTTGATACCACTTAACATCGGTTTTAAACCAATTTCGTTTGCTGCATCGTCCGGTCCATAAATCCAGTGTTTTGAACCGCGGCACATGTCATTCCATTCAAGTGCAATACCGGCGTAGCCTGCCTGACAAGCACGGAATTCTTCTAAATCGTCTGGTGTTGCCATACCTGAGGCATTAAAGAAATCTTCATATTGGCGGATACGGCGTGCACGAGCTTCAGGTGCTTCACCTTTAGGCGCGATACAGTAAATGGTGACTTCGGTTCGATTAACCGAAAGTGGGCGAAGTACACGAATTTGCGAACCGAATTGATCCATCAAATAAACATTTGGATACAGACAAAGATTACGTGAACGCTCAATCATCCATTTCGACATCGCTTCACCGTATTTTTCGGTATATTCATCTGCTTTTGGGAAGTTAGGACGGTCTTCTGGGTTTGCCCATTGTGTCCAAAGCAACATGTGGCCATTTTCAAAGCCATAAGAGCCACCGCCTTGTTTACCCCAAGAACCTGCACTCATTGCGCGAATGTTATCGGCAGCTTGAGTTTCTTTACGGTGTTGAGTCGTTGCTGCATAGTTCCAGTGAACAGCAGAAACATGGTAACCATCGGCACCATTTTCAGCGGTGAGTTTCCAGTTACCTTCGTAGGTATAGGTAGATGAACCACGTAAAACTTCCAAACCATGTTCAGATTGGTCAACAATCATGTCGATGATTTTGGTGGTTTCACCTAAGAATTCTTCAAGTGAAGGAACATCGGGATTTAAGCTACCAAATAAGAAGCCTTTGTAGCTCTCAAAACGAGCTACTTTTTTAAGATCGTGTGAGCCGTCTTGGTTAAAACAGTCAGAGTAACCTGCGTCAGTTGGGTCTTTTACTTTGAGTAATTTACCTGAGTTATTAAACGTCCAGCCGTGGAAAGGGCAAGTATACGTTGCTTTGTTACCACGCTTGTAACGGCAAAGTTGTGCTCCGCGGTGTGAACATGCATTGATCATGGCATTAAGTTCGCCGTTACGGTTACGGGCAATGATAATCGGCTGACGACCAATATAAGTCGTATAGTAGTCATTATTATTTGGAATTTGGCTCTCGTGTGCCAAGTAAACCCAGTTACCTTCGAAGATGTATTTCATTTCGAGGTCAAATAAGGCTTCATCAGTAAAAACTGAGCGGTGAAGTTTAAATTCACCTGTATCGATATTGTCTACAAGTAATTCATCAATACGGTCAAGATGGCTGGTATTGATTACAGGAATACGTGGCATGTCCGTTCTCCGACTTTCCAAAGGGTGGAAGTCATCAAGACCTTCGCTACGATTTAAAAGGTCTTGATATCCTAATATGTCAATGAAGCGCATAAACGCGTCGGGTGTTTAACCGCGAATGGATAAAGATAGATAGATCGAATGTTGGCCAGTATGATTTCAATCGGTGCTATACAAGTGATCTATAACTTCATCGGGTTATTGCTTGTATATACCTTAAAAGAATGGTTAAACTGTGTCTAAGACTGAATTTGCATTTTAATATATCTTAAAGGTATGGAAACCTGATGGAACTAAGACATTTACGGTATTTTGTGGCTGTTGTAGAAGAACAGAGCTTCACCAAGGCAGCCGAAAAACTATTTATTGCTCAACCGCCTTTGAGTCGGCAAATCCAAAATTTGGAAAGTGAGCTTGGCATTCAACTGTTTGAGCGTGGAAGCCGCCCTTTACAAACCACACCAGCAGGGCATTTCTTTTACCAGCATGCCGTTAAACTTTTGTCGAATGCTGAAGAAATAAAAAGTATGACCAAGCGTATTGGTCTCATCGAAAGAAGCATGACCATTGGTTTTGTCGGGTCTTTACTCTATGGTTTGCTGCCTCGAATCATTTATTTATTTCGTCAGCAGCAACCCCATCTGAATATTCAGCTCATGGAATTAAGTACTACTGAACAGTTACAGGCATTAAAAGAAGGCCGTATTGATGTTGGATTTGGACGTTTAAGAATTAGTGATCCCGCCGTGAGGCGTATCCTTTTACGTAAAGAGCGTTTGGTCGTTGCCGCGCATACCAGCCATCCAATTGCTCAGCGTACGGAAGGGGTATATCTGGCCGACCTCATTGATGAAAAGATGTTTATGTATCCCACCTCGCCAAAACCTAACTTTTCAACCCAGCTTTTGAACATCTTTGCCGAGCATAGTTTGGTTCCAAAAAATATGCATGAGATACGAGAAATTCAATTGGCTCTGGGCTTAGTCGCAGCGGGAGAAGGGATCTGTATTATTCCAGCAAGTGCCGATACCATTCGATTTCCACACTTAAACTATATTCCGATTTTAGATAACGGCGCGGTCAGTCCAATTTTTATTACTGCACGGGCAATGGACAGAAGTGAAGACTTACAATCATTGTTCGATTGTATTTATCAGGTTTATGACTTAGAAGGGATACCTTATCAACGGACTGTTTTTACACTCGACCAGAACCCGATAGATGATTCAAATGGTATCGACTCTTAAATAAGGGAGGTGCATAGCCTCAAGGTTGAAGCTATGCGTTAAATGGTTCTAGAAAGCCCAAATCAGTTTTAGCCAGCTGGTATGGCCTTCGGGACGATATTCGACTTCGGTTTCTTTTAAAAATTTGGCTTCGATAGACCAGTTCTTATCGGCATATTGAATGCCTGGTCCAATTGCAAAAGCCTGTCCTTTAAAACCAATGTCATTTCCGTTTACTTTGTCATCTGTGATTTGTTTAAAAGCATAGCCTTCAACTGCAAGTTTGAGTTTGGGGTTAATGCGGTAACCTAAGCTATAGTCACCTGCAATGTATTGTCCAGACTGGTAGTCGGTTGCATCGTTACGTGTATTCCAGCTATAAGACAATTTAGTTGAAAGATCTAACCCTGCCGCATTGGCATAACTATAGGCAAGAATAGGTCGAATGGTGTGATAGTTTTTCCCGAGATTAGCTTCAACTGGATGTGTCTCACTTGGAGTTTCATATTCACCTGTCCCCAGTACGGTTTCTAAAGCTGCAATCCAGTGATGATTTCCTTGATGCCAGCCGAGCATACCACCCAAAATCAAGTCTCCGAGTCCTTGGTTTGAGTCAGCCATTCCATTTATTTTGAGTCTTAGATCAACCAATGGCTGGGCTGCATAAAGCCCGAGTTGTCCATCCAGAATTTTTTGATCGGTCATCCAGACCAAACGAGGAACCACAGCATTGACATCAACATGGAACTGATCGGGACCATTTTGAAACTCTGATGCGTGGTAATTTTGATAATAACTGAGTAAGTAGACACCAACAGGTGGTAAGGCACCCGCCATCATACCTTCGGCACCTAATGCAAAAGAGTCTGAGCCATTTTCTGTCGCAAATGCAGAGGGAAGGTAAAGGGCACTGATTACACCACATATGATTGCAGCAATTTTGTTATTCATAGAATGTCCTATTCTGTGTTGTTTGGCTTGTCACTAAAAAACGTTATTCCTTAACGATTTTTAAAAATCTAAGTCTGTTTAACCTAAAAATTTGGGATGCAAACTCCTGTGAGCTTTGTATTTTCTTTCTAAATTACAAATACAAAGCTCATTTGAAAAAGTGGATTGTTGAATGATTTATTTTTAAATATGTTTGAATAAAGCAGAACGCGATTGTCCAGCAGCACCATCGGCTGCACTTAAGAAGCGCTCAGTGTGAATGTCCCGTTCGAATAAGCGACTTTGCATGAGTGTTGAAATTGCAGAGTCGATCATGATTGGTGGGCCGCACAAATAGGCTTTGTGTCCACCACATCGATTTTCAAAATAATCTGCAACGGCCTCGTGCACAAATCCGGTAAATCCAGTCCATTGGTCTTCTGCTTTTGGTGCATTCAGGGCAGGGATATAGCGGAAGTTCGGATAGTCTTTTACGAGCTGTTCAAACAATTCTCGGTTGTATAGTTCTGCCAAGTCTCGTGCTCCTTGGAAGAGGTAAATTGTGCGACTATCTCCAGACTCAAGCAAATCTAAAATCATTGATTGTGGACTTGACAGACCTGAACCACCTGCAATGAAAATAGCATTTTGATCATCTGACTTGCGTACGAAAAATTGACCATAAGGGCCTGAAATATCAAGCTGATCGCCCGTGGCAAGTTGTCCATGTACATAAGTCGTCGCTGCACCGCCTTCAACTTTACGAATATGCAGCTCAACGATGCCAACTTCACTTGGTGAATTGGCAATTGAAAATGCACGAGTTCCTTCAATGTCTGGGAACTGGACATTGATATATTGGCCAGCTTGGAATTCGATTGGGCGATCTAGTTGTAGTCGGATTCCTTTAATGGTTGGCGACAGGTCTTTTATTTCAATGACAGTTGCTTGATAGTCTTGAACCAAATGACCTAAGAAATCTGGGTCTTCATCGACATCGGCCTCAATAACCATGTCAGACTGTGGTTTGCAGCAGCAGGCAAGCACCTTATTTTCATCGCGTTCAATATCCATGAGCGCAAATGGTGAAGCTTCACCAACATCGTAAAAACCGTCGGTGACTTGAACCTTGCATGTCCCGCAAGTACCGTGACCACAAGCAAAGGGTAACCAAACGCCTTGACGTAAAGCGGCGTCTAAAATGGTCTGGTCTTCTTCTACTTCAATCGTTGTTCCGATCGGTTCAATGGTGACTTGATAACTCATGACACACCTCCGAATTAAACGTAGCTGTCGTTATAGCCATTTAACTCTGGCGTAACGAAACGAAGTAATGACTTATGCCCAAAACCAAGCTCTACCAAAGTTTTTGTACTCTCAGGACTAATTGTTTGACTATCTAAGGTGTATTGCACTTTTGACCAATCAATTTTGGAAAAATCTGGATGTTGGGCAAAACCACCTGTAATTTGTTGCTCAATCAACTGTCCAAAAGTTTGTTGAGGCGAGGCAAGCATGGCATGTGCCGAGCAAAAAAGGGTGTGATGATCCCAACCCACGTAAAGTAAGAATTGATCGCCATAATTTTTTTGCAGATCAAGCGGTTCAAATTGATAGTTGTTGTGTATCGCGCGAACAGTCATGTTCAATCTCCTTATTTCCTATCAGGCAGCTTGATGACTGCCTGAACAATTCCTTGTGCTTAAGCTGCGTTGCCTTTCCATTTTTTCCAGCGCTGTTGGTCTGGAGAACCTTCAATATCCAGATTGTCGGCACCGACATTCATGCGGTAATAATCGCGGAGCATGGTTTCGAGGTCACCGCCACCACAGTTACCTTGCAAAATTTGATTTACAGGTAGCCATGCTTGTATATATTTCTCAGGCTCGCGTTCGAAAATGTCATGACAACCATCTGAACAGGTGTGGTAGCGTTCGCCTTGGTAGATGCTATGGCGATAACTAAACTGAGTTGGGTCATCGCCCATTTCGGTAAAGGTCATTGGAATCTGACAAACCTGACAAAGCTGTGGTAAACCTGCGCTATAGAAGCGTTTACCTTCAGCTTCCATTTTGCGAGCCAACTCCCATTTTGGACGGTAGTATTTATCGAAAGTGTCTGGATATTTAGCAGATAACCAATCCATTTCTTCGTCGGTTGGAATCCAAGTATGGAAACCGGCAGCATGACCAAAGTTATAGAAAATCCACCATGCTTGATGTGAGACATGCTCTTTTTCTTTCACAATCACATCGCTATATTTCGGCATACGAATGCCATAACGGCTTAAATCTTTAAATAACGCACCGCCTGCCTGTTCAAAATAAACTTCCCAAGCTTCTTTCCACGACATCACTTTATTTGGCAGCATGTAATCCATCATCATGCCCACAATTGAAAGCAAACGCGTCCCACGCCAGAACCATTTATCAATCCATTCCTGCACAATCGGTACATTGTCTTCATGCTGTTCGAGCAAGAATTTTACGATTTCAAGACCAAGCGTCATATGACGCGCTTCATCTGACTGCGCACTAAAACCAAAGGTCACGGTTGCCATATCGCCGTTATAAGCTGCTCCCGACATAAACGGCACAAACAGTAAGTTGGTAAGTACATATTCAAAAGCAAAACTAATCGCTAATAAAAATTCGAAAGGTCCGGCAGAACGGGCATCTTCAAAAAATGATTTAGGCACAGACAAATACCAAACACGGTCATGCATATGTGCCCAGTCCTGAAAACCATCAAAGAACTTGTTGTAATGGCTCATGGCATGAATTTGGGTCTGTACATGACGCAGCTCATCAATCGACTGCATCTGAGAAGCAATACGTGCTCCAATACCACTAAACTGGCGACCTACATGGGCATAGCCTTGATAGGCCTGATATTCAAGTGGAGTCACCGCCGTTAAAAAGAGTTTGATCGCATTTAAGTAGCGTTCATTGCTGACATTCATCTGACCGTTGTTTTGAGCAAACGCATCAAAAATGGCATAAAGTTTTTTCTCTTTTTCTGCCTGATATTTCCAGTAAGCATCCATGGTTAAACGGAATGGATCTTCCCATTTAGACCAGTCCGTAATTTTGATGCCTTCAAATTCCTCATAAGGGAAGGCGTCTTTACGGTCAGCATAGGAAAAGTCCCAGTCCAGATCACGGGTTAATGCGCGGTAACGATCTTTAGCATTTAACTTTTTGCTGGTTTCTTTCGTTTGAGTTGTCATGATTGATCATCCTTAAATCTTTGTTAAACAACGTCTATGTTGTGATTAATTCCAGTGAAGGCGGAAAGTATCGTCATCTTCTTCGACGTTGCCGCCCAGCGTAATCATGTTGAGTTGTAACGATTGGATGTCCCAATCTTGGCCTAGTTTTTCAGATACAGTTTCGGCTTTAATGACCAAATCAGTTTCACTTTCAATTCGGATCATGGCGGGTAAATACTGAATTGAAGCTTCAGGGGTATCTTCTTCAATCGCTTCGATGATGTAGCGTGAAGTATCGTTATCTTGTAATGCGAGATAGACTTTAGACATGTTGCTTCTCCTTAAGCATTTGTAAGTGGTTGTAGGCCGAGTTTTTTTGCGCGTTCAATAACGGCATGTTCTGCTTGATTGACTGCATCTGCTGATAAGGCTGCTGTTGCCCACGGTGTAAAAGCTGCTTTTACTTGAGTTAAAGACTGAGTGAACCATTCATTTAATAGCTGTTTGTTGTGATCGGATTCTGCTGCCGCAGTTTTAATGACGGTGTCTGACCACTTACGTAAATCACCTAAAGTGTCTTTCATAAACTCAGTCAGCATGGCTAAGTCGCGAGCATTTTGAGTGACTAACCACTGATCAAACTGTTGATAGACAAGCTCTGTCACAAAGCCGTCAATCACAAGGTTCTGTAATAAAAAGAGTTTGAAGTAGTCTTGCTCGGTGAGGCTTTCTTCACACAGACGGCGTAAGCCTTGCCATGCAGGATGTTGCATCCAAGCCTGTTTTGCCTGCTGTAGTGAGTCGCCGCTGTTGCCATCTAAAGCTAAGCCAATACGCGAGATGTACTGTGCAATTCCTAAATGATCCATCGCGGCATAAATACAAGCTTGGGTTAGCACGGTGCCATATCCATAGGCACTGCCAGACATCATGTGTAAGTTTGCAGTTTGTTCAACGTGGCGAAATGGCAATAGGTACTCGATGACTTTAGCTTTGACTTCATCAGACAAATGTTCTGCAAGCTGACGTTTTTCAAAAAAAGCAAAATTACTTTCGGCGGTGTCTTGTAAACGTGCACGGTGTTGAACATAAGTTCCATAATAGAATTGACGTGGATCTTTAAATGCATACCAATCTTGCATTTGCAGAGCAGTATGGGTTTTATCATTTAAAGTCTTTTCAGGTTTCCACAAAGGACGATAGTGGAAGTTAGTTTCAGCTTGTACATCGAAGCTTACTTCTTGATATCGAGTTGCTGGCTTACTACCAAATCGTCTTTCGATATAGGCGTAGTTCTGGCGGATAGGTTCGACATTTGACGTTTTGATTTCTAAAGTCATGGCTTTATCTCCTTATATTTTTTACATCTGATCATCGTGATCGTTGCTATTACGTTGCGTGCCGACTAAGGTTGCTTCAGTGCCATAGCGCCATTTTTCTTCCTGAGCGTCATTAAAAGCTTGTTGCTCTTGGGTCATTTCAACCACTTGATTGGTCTTACAAAAATCATTAAATGCATGTTTAGGCAAAACCAGTTCCACAAATAGACTTGGGTCATGAATGGCAAAATCGAATTCGATAAACTCTGCGTTTAAGTCGCCAGTGACCCGAATATATTTGGTTAATGCTTCGACTTGAGGTTGCGTCATGCTGTACTCCATCAAGACATGGTCTTGAAATTGATGAATGCTCCTTGCTCTCGCTATAAGCTTTACAAAAGCTATGCCAACTTTATTTTTATAATTAAAAACAATTGTTTAGTATTTTTATTAAAAGTACAGCATTTTTAAAATTCACCATTTCATGAATTTTTTTGAATGGTGAAATAGAGATATTCATGATTTGATGAAGTGGGTCGTAAAAATTTCTTTTTAGATTGTTTGGGGCTTTAAAAGGAGAGATTTAGAAATACTTTTTTAGTATGAAGTTATGTCTTTAAGGTACTAGGACATTTATCTGGTTCTTCGATAAGATGAGATAAAACCAAAATGTGTTTAATGGATTAAAACAGATCACTCATGGCTCGAGTAAAATACGATAAAACGGGACGATACGCAGATCATCCGCAAGAAATTCACGATTTGCTCTCTAAACTGCACTTTGATACTGCCCACGGCCAAATCTGGTTTGATGAATATCGAATGCTGCTTTTACACACCAGCATTATGGGATATTTGCGTAAAGACTTAGCGCACATGATTGGGCTTGAGCGAACCAAGCGTTTTTTTATTCGTTTAGGGTATCAAGCTGGGTTAAAGGATGCAGAAGTTACAACAAAAATGCGTCCCGATTTAAATGAACACGATGCTTTTATGGCAGGCCCACAAATGCATGCGATTCGTGGAATGGTGCAAGTACAGGCCAACCAGCTCAATTTAAGCCACGATAAAAAACAGTTTTATGCCGATTTAAATTGGCTTAACTCTTTTGAAGCCGATGTGCATTTAGAGCATTTTGGCCCAAGTGATGAACCTGCGTGTTGGATGCTTCTGGGTTATGCATGCGGATACAGCAGTTTTGCGACAGGCATGACCATTATTTATCAAGAAATAGAGTGTAAAGCTTGCGGCGATGAGCATTGCCGTATTATTGGTAAGCCTTTAGAAGAGTGGGAAAATGCAGATGAGCTGATTCAATTCATGTCACCGGAACCCATGGAGAAAGAACTGATTGCGTTGCAGGCTGAACTTTTTGAACTAAAAAAATCAATTTATAGCGACAGTGAAGCCGATTACCAATTATTTAGTTCTGTGGGTAAGTCAGCATCTTATAAACAGGTCTGTGCATTATTAACCAAAGCAGCAGGTTCGAAAGTTACCATTTTATTACAAGGTGAAACCGGCGTTGGTAAAGAAGCTTTTGCACGAGGAGTTCATGCAAATAGCCAAAGAAAAGACCAACCTTTTATTGCGGTAAACTGTGCAGCGATTCCACCAGAGTTAATTGAGTCTGAGCTATTTGGGGTAGAAAAGGGTGCTTATACAGGAGCACATCAGTCTCGCTTGGGTAAGTTTGAGCGAGCCAATGGCGGTACGATTTTTTTAGATGAAGTGATTGAGCTTTCTCCTCGTGCACAAGCAGCACTATTACGCATTTTGCAGGAAGGTGAATTTGAGCGAGTAGGAGATTCACAGACACGTATTTTAGATGTCCGTGTAATTACAGCCACCAATGAAGACCTTGAACAAGCTGTGAAAACAGGACGATTTCGGGCAGATTTGTACTATCGCTTAAATATTTTTCCAGTTCAGATTCCGCCTTTGCGGGAGCGCCGTGAAGACATTCCTTTACTGGTTGAACACTTTCTTCATCGCTTTGAAAAAATGTACGGTAAAACCATTCAGGGTGTAAGTGATAAGACCAAAGTTTTTATGCAGCAATATGAATGGCCGGGCAATATTCGTGAGTTGGAAAACTTATTAGAAAGGGCGGTTTTATTAACGGACGATCAGCAGTTGATTAAGTTAAATGCCATTTTCCCACAGATTAAGCATGACCCAGAGCAGGCTGTAGCTGTTAAAACTGACTTTGAACAACTGTTGCAGGCAGAGTTTAATTTAGAAGAACACGAGAAGCAGTTAATTTTAACAGCTTTAAAAAAGGCAAATCATAAGGTGTCTGAAGCGGCACGCTTATTGGGACTAACTCGGGCAGCACTGGATTATCGAATTAAAAAATTTCAGCTTTGAGTCAATATCAACAAGCTAAAAAATAAAGGCCTAACTTTAAAAGTTAGGCCTTATTCACTATTGCACTTTCGCTGGGAAACCATCTTCTTCAAGTGCTTCGGTAATTTTATCGACACTTTCACTACTTTCAACAGTTACGATTTTAGTCGCTAAGTCTACATCTACTTTTGCATTTGGATCGACATCTTGAATCGTTGCAGTCACACCACGCGCGCAGCCACCACACGTCATATTTTCAATAAGTAGTTTCATCTTCATACTCCATCAAGAATGAGATATTTGTTTGGATAACACTGAGTCTAAACCTTGTCATGATTGTAAGGTCAAGACCAAATTTTTAAAAAAATATGCTTGACCTTCCCATGATGGGAATCTGTATGCTCAATACAGAATATTAAATTTTGCAGATTTGCAGAGGTGTTTGATGGACTCAAAAACCACAAAATTGCCAGCATATAGTGAAACACTTCCAATCGAAGGCATGACCTGTGCCTCGTGTGTAGGTCGTGTCGAAAAAGCACTTAAGAAAGTTGAAAATATTGAGATTGCCAATGTTAATTTGGCAACAGAAAAAGCTGTTGTTTATTCAAGTCAACCGATTCAGCGTGAAGCACTGGTTAAAGCAGTTGAACGTGCGGGGTATGATGTTCCAAAAGCTGCGCCAGTGGAGTTGTCTATTGAGGGCATGACCTGTGCATCTTGTGTTGCACGTGTAGAAAAAGCCCTAAAAAAAGTAGACGGCGTTCAAGAGGCAACCGTCAACTTAGCAACAGAGCAAGCTTGGGTGCAGGCAGATAATTCAGTCAATGTTGAAGACCTAATTCGTGCTGTTAAAAAAGCAGGTTACGACGCGAAAGCATCTGAAAAAAATCAAGATGTACAACTCGATAAAAAAGCTTCAGAGTTAGATCAGCTTAAAAAAGATTTGATCATTTCGATTGTATTGGCCTTACCTGTGTTTATTTTGGAAATGGGTTCACATCTCATTCCAGCTTTTCACATGTGGGTCATGAACACGATTGGTCAATACAATAGCTGGCTTTTACAGTTTGTTTTGACCACATTAGTTCTCATTTTTCCTGGTCGCCGTTTTTACCAAAAAGGGATTCCAGCTTTATGGCGTTTAGCACCAGATATGAACTCGTTGGTCGCTGTTGGAACCTTGGCTGCCTACAGTTTCTCAGTCGTAGCTACCTTTATGCCGCAGGTTTTACCACAAGGTACCGTCAATGTTTACTTTGAAGCGGCTGCTGTTATTGTCAGTTTAATTTTACTCGGACGTTATTTCGAAGCCAAAGCTAAAGGACGTACTTCACAAGCCATTCAACACCTAGTGGGAATGCAGCCTAAAACGGCTCGTATCCAGCGTGGGGGTCAAGTGGGGGAAGTTGCAGTTGCCGAAGTGGTCAATGGAACTATTGTAGAAATTCGCCCAGGTGAACGTGTACCTGTCGATGGTGAAGTGGTTGAAGGGCACAGCTACATTGATGAATCTATGATTACGGGGGAACCTGTCCCTGTTGAAAAAATAGTAGGGCAACAAGTAGTTGGGGGTACAGTCAATCAAAACGGTACTCTAAACATTCGGGCAACCGCCGTTGGTTCTTCGTCTGTACTTTCACAAATTATTCGCATGGTTGAGCAAGCCCAAGGTTCTAAACTTCCGATTCAGGGGTTGGTCGATAAAGTCACTATGTGGTTTGTACCGGTAGTGATGTTAATTGCTGCAATTACTTTCTTGGTTTGGTTTATTTGGGGGCCAGAGCCTGCGCTCACTTTTGGTTTGGTGAATGCTGTTGCGGTACTGATTATTGCTTGTCCTTGTGCGATGGGGCTTGCAACACCAACCTCAATTATGGTCGGTACTGGGCGTGGTGCTGAGCTAGGTGTCTTGTTTCGTAAAGGTGAAGCTTTGCAGCTTTTACAAGAAGCGCAGGTTGTTGCAGTTGATAAAACTGGAACACTCACCGAAGGTAAACCGACACTCACTGACTTTAATGTGCTATCTGGCTTTGAACGTAAACAAGTGCTGACTTTAGTTGCCTCAGTCGAAGCTAAGTCTGAACATCCAATCGCTTTAGCTATTGTTCAAGCAGCAGAAAGTGAAGGCCTAAACTTA
The DNA here is from genome assembly GCF_000588095.1 of Acinetobacter sp. 1130196. NCBI lineage: Bacteria > Pseudomonadati > Pseudomonadota > Gammaproteobacteria > Moraxellales > Moraxellaceae > Acinetobacter > Acinetobacter sp. 1130196. Next base: position 35,258 of record NZ_JFWX01000029.1, read on the forward strand.
TTACCAGTAACAGCATTTAACTCGATTACGGGTTCAGGTATTGAAGCAGAAGTTTCAGGCCAAAAAGTACAAATTGGCGCAGATCGTTATATGCACCAACTTGGTTTAGATACCAGCTCATTCCAAACGATTGCAGCTCAGTTAGGTGAAGAGGGCAAAACACCGCTGTATGTTGCTATCGATCAACAACTTGCTGCAATTATCGCCGTTGCAGACCCAATTAAAGAAACAACCTATGCTGCGATTGAAGCCTTACATCAATTAGGGCTCAAGGTTGCCATGATTACAGGAGACAATCGTCATACGGCGCAAGCGATTGCTAAAAAGCTGAATATTGATGAAGTTGTAGCCGAGGTTTTACCAGAAGGTAAAGTAGACACAGTTCGCCAATTGCAAAAACAATATGGTCGCTTAGCTTTTGTTGGTGATGGTATTAACGATGCGCCAGCCTTAGCGCAAGCAGATATCGGTTTAGCCATTGGTACTGGAACTGATGTTGCTATTGAAGCTGCCGATGTTGTGCTGATGTCTGGTAGTTTAAAAGGTGTACCGAACGCAATTGCGTTAAGTAAAGCAACCATGCGAAACATTCGTCAAAACCTGTTCTGGGCATTTGTATATAACGTAGCGCTGATTCCAATTGCAGCAGGTGCCCTATATCCAGCATTTGGTGTGTTACTTTCACCTATGTTTGCAGCAGGCGCGATGGCACTTTCTTCAGTCTTTGTTTTAGGCAATGCGTTACGCTTAAAACGTTTTCATGCGCCAGTAGAGTAAGCGTGCTGAAAATCAACTTTTAGTTTAAGATCATGACAGCAGGTCTTAAACCAAATTTAATATTTGAGGTGTGAGATGAATATCGGTCAGGCATCCAAACATTCGGGCATTTCGGCGAAAATGATTCGCTACTATGAAGAAATCGGTTTACTTGAAGCAGCTCAGCGTTCAGCTTCTGGCTATCGCATTTATTCAGAAACAGACCTTAAAACTTTAAACTTTTTAAAGCATGCTCGAGAGTTAGGTTTTTCATCTGAACAGATGAAAGAGCTTATTTCACTTTGGAAAAATACCGATCGGCATAGTGCAGAGGTGAAAGCCTTAACAGTAAAACACATTGCTGAATTAAAGCAAAAAATTTCTCATTTACAAGAAATGGTTAATATTTTGCAGGCTTCTGCCGATGATTGCTGTGGTGACCAGCAGGCTTCGTGTGCGATTTTAGACCACATTGAAAAAGGTGTAGGTGTAAGTTAAACCTTATAAAAATAAAAAAGGAAAAATCATGGCTTATACAGCTTCTTGTCTTTGTAATGGCATTCAACTCCGTATTAATGCCGAATTAGAACCCATTATGGTTTGTCATTGTAAACAATGCCAAAAAGCCCAAGGCGCTGCTTTTGCGGCCATCACTCAAGTACAAAAAAGTGACTTAAATGTGGTACAGGGTGAAAACCTTTTACAGGCTTATTTTGCATCGCATAATAAAAAAAGAGTATTTTGTAAAACTTGTGGCTCGCCTGTCTGGAGGGAACGTTTAGATAAACCAGAAGTGGTGCGTTTAAGAGTAGGGCTCATTAATGAAGATATATCGACGCGAGTTATCTCTCATGCTTTTGTTGCTTCAAAAGTGAAGTGGTATCCCATATGCGATAATGCCCGCCAATACCCAAATGCGGTAGAAAACCCTTGAAATATGAAGGTTTGAAAGTATTTTGTTTATTTGTAAAAAAACGTGAATAAGACTAGTCATGAATAAATAATGTGCTATAACTGTACCTAAGGTAATCGTAATATCTCCTCGATCCACAGGGAAACTTGGGACAGGGCAAAAGATACGATAAGACCTTACATATAGCTAGCAAAGAGCATGTAAGAGATGGATAGACACAAATCTTAGATTGCTCACCGTTGCAGAAAAGCCCGTGAAACGGGCTTTTTTAATGCTTGTAAAAACTATTTCTTATTTGGAAAGATTATAGTTTTTTAAACTATTTATGAAAAAGTAATGTAAAAATAACAAAATATTTTAAATATACAGACTATTCTGTATTGCAATTTGTTTTTATTAAGGGTACATTTAGTCAACGGTTTAAAGTTCAAGCTTAATAATGAACTCATGGTCGTTGTGGGAGATCTAAGAGCCTGCATTTTCCCCAAGATGCGGGTTTTTTTATGCCTAAAGAAAAGTAGTTTTTCATCTCATCTAAAAACTTTAATTTTCTAATTGTTTGTTCTTTAAATATTAAAAACCCACGAGCCTAATAGGCCGTAGGTTTCTACAATAAAACTAGAAGTTAAGCACGATATGCCAGACAAGCTTTAGCACATGCTAAACAAGCTTTGGCACAAATCTGGCAATGCTCATGTTCGTGTTTGCTACATTCAGCTGCACAAAGTTGGCACGCGCTGGCACATAATTGCATGGCTTGTTCAGCAAGCTCTGAATGTCTTAATTCTAAAGATGTGCAAAGCTGACAGGTTTCGACACAGGTTAAACAATGTTTAATACATTCACGCATCATATGCACATGTTCTTCTTGCAAACATGCTGAGGCACAATGTTTACAAGCAAACATGCATTCAATGCAGGCTTGAACTGAAGTAGATGCTTGATTAAACAGAGATTGATTTGGTTCTTGCGAGCTATTCATTTTAATATTCTCCTTTTGAAAGGCTATTATTAAAAAACCGAATATTGTTATCTTTTTTCATTTTATAAAATCATTTTTCCTATTGGGCACTTTGAAATGAAAGGTCTACAAATGCTCAATAAGGAATTAACCTCGTATAAGAATGTTACAAGTGTTTTTCTAATTAAATTTTTTAAAAGGTAAAAAATAGATTGCTCAAGACAAACTACAAAATTTATTTTCATATAATACTTTTGGCTAATTTTTTTATGGATGAAAATTAGGCAAATTATCAGTGTGAACTTTAAGGGCACACGTAATGGAAAACATTGAACAGTACGCTCACGGAGCTGAGCATGAAGTCCACGTACACTGCAAACGATCATTAAGCACATTAATACTGAGCCTGTTTGTATTAATCGCAACTGGTCGTTAAAAGAAAAAGCACCCACGGGTGCTTTTTCTGTATCTATTGACTATTGATAGTTTTGTTTAAGAGCCTGTAAAGCCGCGCCGTTTTTTATAGGCTTTACGATCATAAGAGGGAATATTGGACTTTTGAAGATCAATAGACAGTTGTTTTTTGCGTTGAAATTGCACTTCACTTAAAAGTGCATCATAAATTTTGGGACGATCAGTTTTAAACTTTTCTACATCCAATGGAATTTTACTTTCCTGTTTAACAATATACAAAACAGAACCATTGGCATTAGTTTCATATATTGTCCAACCAACTCTTACCATGTAGAGACCGGTTTTTGCATCCTTTCCTAAATAAGCTTTAAAACCATCGGGATGAGGGCGAACATAAGCATTCATCATGCATCCTCCATCAACTATTTAATTCGATGAAAGCGGCGATTAATGAATTGATGGGGAACGATACATCTATTCAGTAAAATCACGATTTTCATGTGTATATATATTGATCAATTTGGTAATTTCAAGGCGTGTGATATTTGTTTTTTTGCTATTTAAGAAGTGGGAAAAATGGCCTAAAAAATATATAAATAATCACTTATTTTAAAAAAAATATATGATTTTGGAGTTTAATATCTTTTTAAGTTAATGCAGTGTTTTTTTATAAATGTGTGACGCATTTTGCAAATTTAAAATTGGAACAAATTTTAATGAATATAAATTCACTTTTTATTAAATTATTAATTTTAAAAAATAAAAAGTATTTGTAATATTTCTTGTTACAACGATTTTGTCGACAATAGATGCTCATTTTTGACATATTTCGCCTAGCGTAATCAATCGAGTTTTTGGCCTATGGTGTCATTTTTATTTATTGGACTTGTGGTCACTATTTTGTTGACTCCAGGACCAACAAATACATTATTAGCCTCGGCTGGCTTGCAAGCAGGGCTAAAGCACTCTCTTAAGCTAATTCCGGCAGAGGTAATAGGTTATCTGATCGCGATTACCTCATGGGGTGTTTTACTTGAGTCGGTATCTCATTTTATTCCATGGCTTCCTGCTATATTAAAATTGATGAGTGCGAGTTTCATTCTTTATCTCGCTTTTAAACTTTGGATCACTTCAACCGAAGATATTAAGTTAGATCGCCCACTGATTACGCCAAAAGCTTTATTTCTTGCAACACTTTTAAACCCGAAAGCTTTGCTCTTTGCTTCGGCGATTTTTCCACATGCAGCGTGGGAAGTTCCGCATTTGTATTTTATTCACATTGTTGTCTTTTTATCTTTAATTACCCCAATTGCTTTTTTATGGATTATGTTTGGAACTGTCCTCATTTCAAATAAAGTAACTTGGTTAAATCAACGCAATTTACAACGTACAGCTGCATTTATTTTAACTTTTTTTGCTATGCCAATCGGCTATTCTGCGATTAGCTCATTTTAAACTTAACCCATTATTTATATTAAAAATTTATTTTTCAGGAGATTTTTATGAAAAGATTAAAAGTAATTATCAAGGACCAGTTTGATAAAGAATCAATCGCTTTGGCAAAAGTTAGACCAATGAATGACCATGCACTTGAACTTCATAAAAGTGTTGAACATATTGAAATTAATGACGATATCATTTTACCAAACATGGATTTGTTATATGAGAATCCTAAAGACGGCAAAATTTATCAATTAATTGGTCCATGCAGTGAGGAATAACTCTTAAATTAAATTTAAAAATAAGCATCAGCAGAGTTTGTGTTTCTTACGGTCTTAGATGGTGGAAATTAAGCCAAACTAACGTATAGACACAATTAAAATATTGAACATCGCAGGTCGTTATGGGACTATGTTTTTGCAAAAATGTGACCTAATCCTCATTTTTGCATTTCAGGACTAAGTGGTGTTCACTAAGCCCATTTCTTCAATGAGAAGTAGAAATGGGCTTTTTTTATGGAAATTTTATTCTTTAAAAGTCTCATCTAAAGCTTGTTGGACAGCTTCAATTCGAGATTTGCAAGCTTTATAAGCGCTAATAGACTCTTCAACAATTTTCATTAAATTATCTATATCAGGACTTTCCTGTGATTCTAACAATTCAGCATTTTTCTTCAAAATGTCATGGCCATCCTTAAAGGTTAACTCTTCATTCTTCATTTGGGATTACCTGTGTAATGTTGGCTTCAACTACGCCATCTTGCATTTCAATGGCAATGGAGGGGCTTGAAATTTGGTGTATAGAGCGAATCGCTTTTCCTTCGGATCTGACAATTGCATAGCCTTTAGCTTGAACCTGTTTAGGGTTTTGCAAAAGGATTTCTTTCATTAATGACTCGATTTGAGCTAAGGAAAATTTAACTTGTTGCTGTGAGCTGAACTGAATACGTTCTTTCATCTGGTCAAGTAGACGATGCGCCGAGTTAAGTTGATTTTGTGCAGAAGAATTAATGTGATGAAGCAATTGATCATTTTTGCTTTGATAAGTCGTGATTTGATGCTGAGAAAGCAGTTTAATCGTTTGTAGACTATCTACCGCTTCTTGTACATGTTCAACAATATGATTACGAATACCAGCAATCACTTTACTTGGAGTATCAAACGAACGATGTGCGATCTCATCAAGGATGGTACGGTCTTTTTCATGCCCGATACCGACCCAAATCGGAACGCTGCGTTTACAGAGAAGTGCGGCAAGCTCATAATCATTTAAGTAAGCTAAGTCATTTACAGCACCACCACCACGAATAATTACAATCAGATCTGGTGGAAAGTTATAACGATTTGCCCATTGCTTTAAACCTGTTGCCAAGGACTCCATAAGGCTAACAGCAGCAGTATTCCCCTGAAAGGTCGCACTTTGATAAACAAAATGACAAACCTTATTTCTTTCTAAAGCATCTGCATCTTTTTTAAAGTCACCCAAACCTGCAGCATTTTGAGGAGCAATCACTAAAACATTTGCAATATCAAAAGGGGTAGGGAGAAGTTTATTTTTATGAATCAAACCTTCTTGGGTTAAACGCTCTACAATTTGTTGATAACGTTTTGCAATTTCCCCAAGTGTAAAACTTGAGTCAATTTCTTCGATATTGACTGAAAATCCGTATTGTGGATCAAAACGCGCTCTAATTTTAATTAAAACGTTTAAATCACTTGCTAACTCAATTCCTGTTTCACGTTCAAACTTTAAAACAATTTTACTCGCTGAAAATTTCCAGATGGTTGCCTTACAACTGGCAATCACTTTATCGGTGTCAACATCTTTCTCTGCAAGTTCTAAATAGTAATGTCCACCTTTAATATTTAAATTCCGAATCTCTGCTCTAACCCATACCGGTTCGTCAAAGGTCAGGCGTATGACTTCCTGCACAGTGCCGAGATATTCGCTTAGAGAGAACTGAGGATCAGACATATAAACTATTAATAATGGGATGAAACTAGATAGTATAAAAGCTATCCAAGCAAGGCAATTGATGTCTATGAATATCGCGTTCTATTTAAAATAAATACAACAATTTAAAGAAACAAAAATTAGAAATTACGATGTCGATTTGGACTGAATGGTAAAAATAAAAATTAATAAAAAGATAATTGTTAATAATTACAACCGATTAAAAAATAAAGTTTGCTTTATAAAATATATAGGCGTATAAAGCATACTTCCAATTGCGGGGTGGAGCAGTCTGGTAGCTCGTCGGGCTCATAACCCGAAGGTCGTTGGTTCAAATCCGACTCCCGCATCCAAAAAATATTATGCTCTGTGATGTACTACTTTTCATGATACGAACTCATGAAAAGCAATTAGCTTATAAATAACCCTATATCAAGCTAAATATTAAATTCTAGACGAACTGTCCATACCTTAAATCTAGCGTTCTAATTAAATATCGTTAAATCACATGAGCTCAGTAATGAGTGAATACGATTGTGAATATAGTAAATGAGTGGCACATTGCCACAGCCGTAAATGGCAATGAAATCAATGTGAGGATTATTCCTCATGTGCGTAAGCAAAATTCGCTTGATGGATATCGTTGGGTAGAAGTTGGAAAGAAAATTCAGCTTCAAACTGGTGAAGAAATTGAGCTAAACCAAGATGGAAAAAGCTTTTATGCTGGTTTTAATCAACTTTATCGTTTAAATACATATTGTTGATAACATCATGGTACTAAAGCAAGAAAACCTATCTCTTTTAAAGGAGATAGGTTTTTTTATATCTATAAGTCATATAAATAATTAAAATTATAAAAAAGTAAGAAATTTGAAAATGATAGAATTATTATTTTAGCTATATTTAATAACTCATTTAACCTGCTCGCCAGAACTGACGGCCCATTACTTTAAAGTTTTTCCCGTTCTCTTCAGTTACACGGCGGTCTCTAAATTTTTCATTTAAACTATGCAAAATTAAAGAGCCATCAGCTTCTTTAAAAATTTGTTTAATCATTCCCTCGCCAGCGAAATAAACAGCATAGATTTCTCCATCAATTACTTCTGTCTGAGAAATATCAATGCCGACCAAATCTCCATCTTTGATGTAGTCAGTCATGCTATCGCCCTTAGCTTTAATAATGCGCATACATTCCTGAGGAACGCGCTTTTCTTTAAAGAAAGAAGCAGGGAAAGGAATTTTTCCATTAATTGCATCAAAATGAAATTCGATTGATTCACCTGTACCACAAGAAAAACTTGCTTCAACTACTTCAATCCAGACATATTGATCTACTACATCACTGCTGACAACGGTGGGACTAAATACATCACTTTCTCTAAAAGAGTCTTCTGTGTTACCAGTAGTAAGCCAATAAGCGTCTACACCTAAAAACTGTGCAATGAGTGGAAGAAAAGCAGATTTTAAATTCTTTCCCGATTCTAAAGCTTGATAGGCAGGCTGAGACATTTTTACTGCTTCAGCAACTTCTGCCTGAGTTTTCTTAGCTTTAATCCTTGAATCTTTTAAACGGTCTTTAAGAGCCATAATGATCGCACCAGCTAACTTATCACAAATATATAACTAAAGTTATATCTAGTAAAACAACTATAGTTATTGACTAATAATAACTATAGTTATAATATCAATTATAAGAGCTCATTGATAGAACTAATGCAATATTTTTACTAAAACATATTTTTATTTTGTATCAATGGCTTGGTAAGTAGTGATCAGTATTCTGCCTCAATGGACGACAGAATATAAAATGGCGATAGTAAATCAGTGGTAGAGATCGGCTATCAAAAAATAAAAAATGAATAAAAAAAGCCCGATTCCGTGGATCAGGCTTAATGTTCGTCGATAAAGGGTATCAAGAACATGAAGAATCTAACAAAGAATTTAATGGCTCACAAAAGTTTCCGATATACGGCAGCGTGTTATCTCAACTTTTTGGTCAAAAAAGATAAGTCATATATGTATGCCAGTTTTAAAAGAAAAAAGAACGGCTAGGCTAAGCACGGGTGTATAGCAATTTTTTATAAAAATATGAGAAATAACAATGTAGTAAGTACGATTATTTTTCAAATTTTAAGTATGAGACAGGATTGTATTATGGAAAATTTTTTAACATTAAATGGACTAGCTTCTATTTTTAAGCTGTATGGTACGGTCATGATGATCGCTTTAGCAGTAAGCTTAGTCGTAGCGGTGGTTTTAATCATGCGTTTCCCACGTTCGCCTCAAGAATGGGTAGTAGGTTTGATTTGTACTATTGTCTCAAGCTTGACTGGTGGTTCATTCATTATCATGAAATGGGACTTACATGAATGGGTGACTGATATATGGGGCATGATCACTTTAGGTGGATTCTTCTTTATTTGTGGCTTACCTGGTTGGGCAATTGTGAGGTGGATATTTAACTTCATTAATAAACAAGAAGGAAAAACTATTGTTGAAGTAATGAAAGACTTAAAAAAAGCAAAAGATGATATTCAAAGTTAATAGCTATCAGCGAGTTATATAAATGAGGACAGGCCCATGAAGGTTGAACAATATCTAGATGCACTTATAAAACGTGAAGGTGGTTATGTAAATGATACGCTTGACTCTGGACATGCCACCAAATTTGGAATTACTCAAGCAGTTGCACGTAGCTATGGATATCAAGGTGAAATGGAGGATTTACCTTTAGAAACTGCAAGAGATATTTATAAAAAGCAATATTGGCTTGAGCCGCGATTTGATCAAATTAATTTGATTAGTCCAATCATTGCTGAAGAACTGCTCGATACAGGAGTAAATTGTGGTCTTGGTTTTACAAAACCACTTCTACAACGTGCTTTGAATTTGTTAAACAGACAAGGAAAAGAGGGATGGAGCGATCTTAAATTAGATGGTCAATATGGGACTTCTACCTTACAGGCTTTATCACTCTATATTAAAAATCGCGGTCAAGAAGGGGAAAGAGTGATGGTACGTCTTCTAAATATTATGCAAGGCCAACGCTATATTGAAATTACAGAGAAAAATCCAAAGTATGAACAATTCTTTTACGGATGGCTTGCTAACCGTGTGAGTTTTTAAAAAGACCAACTTGCTTGAGCTGAATACATATAGCAAGTTGATCCATTCTTCTTTTTATAATACAAATTCTTTATTGAGTAATAAGTAAAATGGCGAGAAGAAAGAAAATACAACCACTCACTTTATTCAGTTTTGCAAAATTATTTCCGGCAAGCATTTTCTCTTTAAAAATTGAAGAAAAATTAGCATAAACTAAATGAATTAAAAATCCGATAAAGCAAAAGGTTAAAGATAAAATGAGAAATTGATTTAATATTTCTTTTTTAATATCAATAAACTGAGGAAAAAGTGCAATAAAAAAGACAATCGTTTTCGGATTAAGTAATGAAGCAAATAGCCCCTGATAAAAAAGTTTTGATTTCTTCACGATTTTATCGTTGTGTTCAGTTTCTAGTAAATCTTGAGTAGGAGATTTGTTTATAAAGTTTTTATAACCTAAATACATAAGATAAAAGGCCCCAATAAACTTTAAAACAGTAAAGATGGTGGGGTTACTGGTAATAATGAGACCAACACCACTTGCAGAAATCACAGCGATAATGAACATACCAATGATTAAACCGCTAATACCGAATAAAGCGGTACGAACACCGTAATTTATTGAATTTGTTACTGTAAATAAAACGCCTGGTCCAGGGCTAGATAAGGTAAGAAAAGCAATGGTTATAAAAACTAAGAGACCGTTCACGTGGCTACTTCCTGTTTATCATCAATATGTTAAGCTGCACACGTACTTTAAATCAGAATACATAAAGTGTATATATACAGGTCTGTATATTTTATAAAAAAATAAAATATTTTAGTAAGATATTAAAGTAGTTTTAGAGCGTAAAGAGAGGCTTAATAATTTTCAAAAGATAAAATTTTATAGTATAAAAATAAGATATATTTAATTAATATATTGAAGTTAAAACAATTAACTAAATTAAAAAATAGCATTTAAAATCAATAGATAAGTGATCGTTAGAGACGCACAAATTGTGTGGAAAATCAATTAATCAAGATAGAGATTGCAATTCGTTAAGAAGCGTGTATAGTCGACATTAACTACAAAAATATTCATGTTACCCTAAATCTCTCTTTTCGTAGTTTTATTTATAATCCTCCGTATATTATTAGATATTTAAGTAGAGTGTATATTTTTTAGTTCAATTGGAATACCCAATAACAAATGATAATGTTTTTAAAATTAGGATTAATTTATGTCTAATGCTACTGGTACAGTAAAATGGTTTAATGAAACTAAAGGTTTTGGTTTTATTCAAACTGATGAAGGTAAAGATGTTTTTGCACATTTTTCTGAGATTCAAACACAAGGCTTTAAAGTTCTTCTAGAAGGCCAGCGTGTTCAGTTTACTGTGACACAGGGTAAAAAAGGCCCTCAAGCTTCGAATATCACAATTGTGACGAATGCTTAAATAACATAATTTGATGATTTTATTTGATTTATTTTTTGGCCATTTGCTCAATTAAATAACATGAAATCATCTACGTAGTTAAAAAACCCACTTCTTCCTTTGTGGGTTTTTTATATAAAATATTAAATAAGTTGATTATTTGTTTTATATAATATAAAAATTAAATTTGTGTTGTATAAGTTAACATTATAACTGGTATAAAAATGGATATTTGTATTGGCGGTATTTTAAACGGTAAAGTAAGAAAAATTAATGAAGATAGTTTCTGTGTTGGAAACCCTCATTCAGATGATATAAATGAGTACTATAAGCAATACTTTCATTTAGGTGGAAAGCTTTTGTCATTTTGGGTATACAGCGAAATAAATTATCAGGAAGCATCACGAATAGCGGAAAGTTTCTTAAAAAAAGAACAAAGATCTTTAAGTGGATGTTAAATAAAACCACTTTAAGTCTGGCAAGTATATTGCTTAAATCAGATAAGCTATAATTAATTTTTAATTACATATTTTTAACAATTTAGTTTAATTTGTTATTCATAACGTCATAAGTAATAGAGTAATCTTAGCTCAAAATAGAGTTTAGTTGTAAAATTAAACTTAACATTCATAAAAATTTATTAAATTTTTATTGTATTAACGGTCCATGACTTAAGTCATAAATAATATTTCTTTTTGTAGTATATCTAAAGGAAGGAAATAATTCTAAATGTTGAATATAGTACAACCAAATATTTGCTTCATCGGTAGTAGTAATTTGTCTTTAGCTTTAATTGGAGGTTTGGTTTTAAAAGGATTTCAAAAAGAAAAAATTAATCTTATAGAGGAAGGAAAGTTTGATAATGAAATCATTCTAAAGCAAAAGCAGCATGAGGTAAAAAAGGCTGATATCGTTGTTCTATTAGTAGACCCAAAAAATCTAAAAGTCATCTTAGCACCATTAAAAAAATGGTTAGCTGATAAAACTATTCTATCGATGATGGCTGGAATTAATATCAAACAACTCATGAATATTACGGGTTCAAAAAAGGTTATAAGAATCATATCTAACCCACCAGTATTAACTTATACAGGTACTCATGTGTTGATTGGTTCAGAATATCTAGAACCTTTAGATAAAGAGTTAGTTGAGACAATTTATTCAGCCACAGGGCAGACCTATTGGGCAAATTCAGAATCAGAAAGTGATGCCATTATCGCGTTATCGGGTTCAGGCCCAGCGTACTTCTTTTATATCCTCGACAGTATGGTAAAAACTGGTGTTTCTATGGGGCTAGATAAGCAGTTTGCTTTAGATCTGGCACTTCAAGCAGCGTCAGGTGCTGTAGACATGGTGCGTAAAAGTAATGTTCAGCCAAGTGAGTTATGTGGCAAGGTCACATTAGCTAATGGCATTACTGAATCTGCATTACGAATGTTTGAGCTAGGCAATCTTTCCGATGATATTCGACTGGCTTTAAAAGCAGCTTATCATCGCAGTAAAGAAATAAGTCTAGAGATTAATGCTGAAATTGCCAGACATAGCGTTAACTGATGGCTAAGTACCTTTCAATCTTGAGATAACTTAAATTTTGAAAGGTACTTTTCATGCTTAATAATTCATGGAATTTGTAGGAAATATTCCCAAATAACATAGCCTAAGCCAAACCCTAACATTGAATAGAGAGTGATAATAAATAATACAAAACTAGCTTTATTTTTCTTTCTTAAAAAATTCATGTTAGCTACCTCGTGTCTAGATAGTTACTATCATGAAGAAATACAATGTGTAATCATAGATACAGAATTTTTTCAAAAAAATATAACAGATAGATCAGTGTTATAAATTTATCTTTAATTAAGTTTTTTTAAATTATCAACTTAAAGAAAGACAATCTCGATATTGAGTTTTATCATAGAAAAAGCAATTTAAAAAATAAGTTTCTCATTGATTTATAAAACTATTATCTTAGAAGAGTATGTCTAAAAAATAATCATTTACAATTGAAAGAAAACATTTCTAATTAGTTAAAATTATTAAATAAAATTGTGGACCAGTTAACGTAATATGAATTTTTTTGTGGTTCATTCTGGTGCAATTTTACATAATATTGGTAATTTTTACATTGAAAGCTAATTTGATTTCACTCAATTACAATTAATTCTTCATAATCAAAATATGAATTTTTTTATTTTCAATTATTTATAAAAAATTGAGGAGGAAGAAATGCCAAAGTATTTAGCTATAGCGGATAAAGTATATAAGGAAATTAAAAAAGACAATTTATTTACGGATGATATGATTCAAAATTTGAATTGTTTAATTAGCCTGATTCGTAAAGCAATTAAAGGTACTGAGTTCAAACTTAAGTATAATTTTATAAATTTTGAAGAATGCCTAAATCAATTTAATAAAGAAAAATCAGTCCATATAGATTTAAGTTTGATGCCTAAGTTTAAAAATGAAGGCGAGTTTATTTTATGGTTGGCTGGTTTTATTGAACGAATGACGGTAGGCGGAAAGGAAAAGCTGCCTCCAATTTCAAACTATATTCCGAAAGACTTTAAAATGGATAAGATCGAGATTCCAGCTGCTGCTGATCCAAGTAGAGAAGAAAATGCAGAGATGATTATTAATTACTTTAAATCTGAGGACTATATTAAAAATAGTAAACTGTCTTCATAAAATATAGAAGTATTCATCCACCATACTTCTATATCTCGCTGATAGAATTCAGCTACCGCTTTCTGGGGCGGTTTTTTCTGTTAAAACCGTTAATGGTACATATTTATGCCAATTAAAAATGTCAGAAAATATGGAAATGTTTTATGAGAAAATATTAATGATATAAAAAATAGTAGGTTAAGCAATGAATTGTTATTTTTATTAAAATATTTTTCACATAAAAATACGCTTAAATTACGTATAGAAACATTTACTCGTACATAATTTCCAAAAAAATAGGAAGATAACGAGATGAATGAGAATGCTGAACTCATTAAATATTTAGATATTGCTGAAAATGTATACGCCAATATTTATGAAAAGTACCAGATTACTGATAATCCGGTGACTAATCTTAATAGAGTCATGGCTGAAATTAGAAAAGAAGCTGAGCAAATCAATTTAAAACTAAAATATAGCAAAATTGATTTTGAAGAATGTTTAAGTAAGCCTCTTTCTGAAAGAGAGATAAAAGTTGACTTGAGCTTACTTCCGCGCTTTGAGTATCGTGATGAATTTATTTTATGGTTGGCCAATTTTATTGGAAACATTAGCGTTCAGAAAAAATTTATAAAACAAAATTACCAGTTTAATTAGCTTTTCAAATTTTTAGTTCCTTAAAATTTCTACAGATCAGCGATATAAAAAAAATAATAAAGTGCGCTTTTTAGAGGTAACTTTCATGAAGAATATTACTGAAAAATCGCTTTTTGATGTCTTCACACAACATCAAGCCTATCTTTATCGAGCATCTTCCAGATCGGTAAATGAGCTTTTTAGATTTTTTAATACTGAAACAATAACTATGCTTGATCGTTTGGGGCATTTAATAAAAGAGCTTAATGATACTGAAAGGGCGGCTTTAGCAGGTGGAGAATACACAACTCGTCACCTTAAAAATATTCAACTTGTAATTTCAGATTGGTTTAATTCAATTAACACTGTTTTGCCGGAAATCTTTACTCACTCGGCAATTGCTTTGGCTATATATGAGTCAAACTATATGGCCAAACTATTTGGTAAGGTTATTAAAGAATTAAAGGGAGAACAGCTTTATCAGTCAATAAAACGAGTGCCTTTAGCGGGTGGTGCCTTAGTTGGTGAATCCTTAGCTCAAATTAGTGAGAATGCCCTGCAAAGAATTGAATATGCTATTCGCGATGGAATGAATACAGGCATGACACCTCAGCAAATTATTAGGCGTATTACTGGTACGAAACGCCTTAAGTATGAAGATGGATTGCTCAACAGTACCAGAATTGATATTGAGCGTATTGTCAGAACCCTGCGGAGCCATATCTCAAATCAGGTCTATTTATATAACTTCAAAAAATTTAATTTTGAATATGTCAGGTTTGTGAGTGTACTTGATGGGAGGACTTCTAAAGTTTGTGCAGCCATTGACGGTTCAATTTGGAAATTGAATGATCCAGCGAAAAGGGTGCCACCTTTGCATCCCAATTGCCGGAGTATTCTGGTTCCTGTTAGTAAGGACGGAAGGCTTATTGGTAATCGATCTTTTATTATGGATGAAAGAAGGATGCGAGACATTCCTAAAGATGAACGGGCTCAATTAATGGGTCAAATAGATGCAGATATTTCCTTTAAAGAGTTTTTTAAACTGACCGATAATTTTTTCCAAAAAGAATGGTTAGGCCCTAAACGCTATAAATTATATAAAGAAGGGCAATTTGATTTTGACAAATTCTTTGATCCTAAAGGCCGACTTTATACTTTGGATGAGCTAAGGGAGCTCGATGAGCGAACCTTTAAAATACTTGGGCTGTAATTTTAAAGGATAACTTGTTACCCTTGCGCGTGAAATTAAGGTGAGATTATGAAATTTATATTCCTCTTTATGAGCGCGATCACTCTTCCATGCTATGCTGCATCTGAAACTATGGAAACGCATTATTGTTATCTTGTGAAAAATGCTGCAAAAGGCGTTATGGATGCGAGACAACATGATGTACCAGTGATTGAACTACAAGAGATTGCTAATCATCTTGAAGAAGCAGAGGCAAAAGAGCTTTATCAACAAATTATAGATACAGCATATTCTTCTAAGTTATTTGAAGATCCTTTAACCAAGACAAAAGCTGTTGAAGACTTTCAAATGATATGGCATGAAAAATGTTTAGCGAAGAGTTCTATAAGCTGAGCTATATACATAATTAAGACCTGCTCATGGAGTAGGTTTTTTATTTAATTCAAGCAAATAACAATAAAATTATTAGAAAATAAAAACTATAGATAAAGTGAAAGTTATAAAAATAACTACAAAACTTGAGAGTAATAAAGAACAACCTAATATTTATGACATTAAGATGAAAAAGTTTGTATAACAAAGTGTTTGCAACAAATTAAGAACTCATCCTTTCAATTAACAGATCAAAGTATTCATTATTGGGGAACTTTGTAGTTTATTTTTACTCTTAATTTCAGCTTAAGGCTTGATCTTTTAGATATTGGCTAATCGGTGAATATGTTTGGAGAACATGCAGTGATGAGTCATGAAAGTTTATCTAAAAGTTTAAGTAAAGTTCCAGAAGTTACGTTACTGTTCTGGATCATTAAAATTGCTGCTACCACTTTAGGTGAAACTGCTGGAGATGCGCTATCTATGTCCCTTAATTTGGGATATGGAATTAGTACAGCTATTTTCGCAGTGATATTTGCAGTTTTTGTTGGCTTGCAAATTAAAGCCAAAAAATACAATTCATTTTTTTATTGGGCGACCATTATTGCCACGACCACATTAGGAACGACAATTGCCGACTTTGTTGACCGAACTTTAGGTGTGGGTTATGCAGGCGGAAGTTTAATATTGCTTATTTTATTAGGTCTCTCTTTGTTTGTCTGGTATTTAAGCTGCGGCACAATTTCGGTAAAAAGTATTCAATCTGCTAAAAGTGAAGCCTTCTATTGGCTAACCATTATGTTCTCTCAAACATTGGGAACAGCATTAGGTGATTGGACTGCGGATACTCAAGGGTTAGGGTATACCAGCGCTGCTTTAATTTTTGGTACTTTGTTATTGGTTTTAGCAATCTGCTATTTCTATACCAAAATCTCAAGAACATTATTATTCTGGCTGGCCTTTGTTCTTACTCGACCGCTCGGAGCGGTTTTAGGTGATTTCCTCGATAAACCTATCGCACATGGTGGATTAGAGCTAAGCAGATTTAGCGCATCTTTCGTTTTGTTGGCTTTTATTGTGGTCTGTTTAATGGTCTTTAAACCTAAAGCAGCAGAGACAGCACATTAACTTAACTGTTAAAAAAGGCTGCATTATTCTGTTGGAGGATGTGGTCTTTTTTTATTTGAGCGCAAAAGGTTAAATGAAATCTTGTTAACATTTTATTTTGGACGTAAAAAAGCCCTTGCTCGGGAGACTTTGCGATAATATACTTTTAAGCTAATTTTTAATTTCAATATCAATAAAAACTTAATGATGGGTTTAATCATAAAATATTAGACCTCTTGCGAAAGTAAAAACCACCTCAATCTAAATTTCATGAGATATCAGAAATTAAATCGTTTTTCAGATTCTGAATTCCAGCGCTTGGTTGGTGTACCTCGACCAGTTTTTAGTGAAATGATCGAAGTTTTAAAAGAAGTAGAATCACTTAAAAAGAAATCTGGGCGTCCTCATACTTTAGCTATAGAGGATCAATTATTATTAACACTCAATTACTTACGGAATTACAGCACTCAATTGGAGTTGGCTGCAAATTACCATATCGCTGAAAGTAATGTGAATCGAACCATTAAAAAGGTTGAAGATGCATTGATGAAATCAAGACGGTTTACTCTGCCAAAACGAAGCATTACCACAGCAGACGAACAGTTTAACTGGGTCATTATTGATGCGACAGAATGTTCAATAGAACGTCCGAAAAAAAAATCAGAGTAAGTTCTACAGTGGTAAAAAGAAGAAACATACGCTAAAAGCACAAGTGATCTATCATCCGAACAGCAAACAAATCATAGGGCTAGATATATCGAATGGCAGTCAGCATGACATTAAATTGGCAAGAAGAACGGTTAAAAAATTCAAACATTGTAAATATGTTATGACCGATTTAGGGTACTACGGATTAGAGCAAGATGGCTTTAAATTATTGATGCCAATAAAGAAAAAGAAGAATTTACCCTTATTTGATGTTGAGAAAAAGTACAATAAAATGATTGGAAAAATACGAGTTGTGATCGAACATATTAATAGTCAATTGAAAACATTTAGAATATTAAGTGAACGCTATCGAAATAGACGGAAAAGATTCGGTTTACGCATTAACTTAATCGCTGCACTGGTAAATCGGA